>JAQURL010000009.1 GCA_028715625.1 Candidatus Margulisiibacteriota bacterium
TGGGTTCTTGTCAGACCATTAGTTTCAAGAAAATTTTCCCAGATTTCTTTATTTTCCGGATTACCTTTGATGCTAATGGCGTTAAAAAGTATTTGGCTCAAGGTATCACCTTTTTTTACTTTTAAATCTTTTTGCAGGGCAGAGAAATTTAACTTCATTAAATTTTGTGTGACTTCATCTGCAGGTTTTGGAGTTTTTTTGGGTTCAGGCTGAGCTTTCCCCTGGAAAACTTCAATTGTCGGAATATTCAGACTTTGCCCGATGCGCAGTTTATTTCTATTCTCCAGCTTGTTGGCACTATCCAGACTATCAACAATATCAATAATGCTGGTAGTTTGTAATCCGGGATGTTCTTTTTTGAGCCGCTTAGCTATTTTCCATAAAGAATCATTTTTGTGTACTTCATACTGTTCTCCAGGATTAATTGCATAATTTACTAGAGTGCCTGACTTATTTTTAATTGCTGATTTTTCTGATACCTGTAAAGCACACATGATAAATTAAATATGCCCTGTTTTTAATTTTATTAAACCCGTCTTTGAAAAAATCATGGTCTGCTAAAACATGTTGGCCTATAATTGTTACAGCATCAAAAAGGAGGACTTTATGAAAATTTTAAAAACAGGTCTTATTTTAGTTTTATGTATAAGCTTAATCAGCTGTTCAGGCAGGCAGGCTAAAATTCCTGTAATCTATCAGTTTTCCACCATACAAGCGCTGATGAACGGTCAGCTGGAAGGCAAGCTGAGTTTTAAAGAGCTTAAGAAACACGGCAATACAGGCATGGGAACTTTTGAAGGTCTGGACGGTGAGATGATCGAGTTGGATAACCATTTTTATCAGATCAAAGCAGACGGCAGTGTGAACAAAGTAAAAGATACATTAAAAACTCCTTTTGCTACGGTTATTTATTTTCATCCGGTCCAGGAGCAAAATGTCTCAGAATCAATGACCTTAAAGCAGTTTACAGATAAGCTGGAAAAAGAAACCAAAGCTGAAAATTCTTTTTATGTTATCAAGATAACCGGACTTTTTTCTACCATGAAAACCAGAAGCGTGCCCAAACAGGAAAAGCCCTATCCGGGTCTGGCAGAAGTTGTCAAAAAACAGTCTGTTTTTGATTTTGATAATATCCAGGGTACGGTTGTAGGCTTTAAAATGCCTAAATATATCGGAGGGGTGAACGCGCCCGGTTTCCATTTCCATTTTATTTCCAAAGACAAAAAAAATGGCGGTCATGTGCTGGATATGAAAATAGCGAAGGTAAAAGTAGAGATAGAACCGATTAAAAAGATCAAAATTACTTTAAATTAGTAGGTTTAGGTTGTTTGCAAAAACGTCCATTTCGATCGAACAGATTGAAATTCATGCTGTGTCAAGGATATATCGTCATTCCGAGCGTAGTCGAGGAATCTTTAGATGATAAAAGACAGTATTTTTAAATATACAGATCCCTCCATTACGCTGCGCTCCAGTCGGGATGACGTTGGTATGATGTCATCTCAATGTCAAAAATATCTTTTGGACATAAACTTTACAAAAGTTTTTTTTAAAAAAGCAACATTTTTTTTCAATACAAAATAAGAGACTTAAAGCACGATATTTATAGCAAAGTAAATAAATCTTGGGGGATAGATATGACAACAAATGATGTAATAATGGGCTCAAACAGAGTATCACAAGCAAGTGGAACATCACAAGCAGACAGTGCTTCATCCTCTGGCGAAGGCAGCTTGATTAGTAGCCGTTCAGGTAGCGTGGAACTGCCTTCTTCTTATGGCACACCTGCGGTGTCTACACTTTCTCTTAATGAAAGCGGTGATGGAGATGTTAGCACTATGGCTTACAGCGAGGAAGGTGGAGGCTTTACAGATTCCAGGAGTGAAAGTGGAGGAGGGATAAAAACGCACGAATCTCCTTATGCCACAACGAATTCCTTAAACGAAGAAGGGGGAGGTCTTCGGACACATGAATCGCCGATAACAACTATGGCATATGGTGAAGAGGGTGGTGGTATCGAAACTCATATGGGCCCGATATTAACTCATGAAAATCCTGTTGAGACCCATAAGGCCCCAGACGGAACTTCATATCAGGATTATTCGGCAGAAGTAGAAATTTTGAAACTAATCACTAAAATTAATAATGGTGAGACTATAACCGCGGAAGAAATGTATCTGGCTATAAAGAACGGTATTTCGGATCTTGACGCTCACGGAGCAAGCCTGGAAAACGTTGATTTTAATACTTTTTTTGGCAGATATTCCGATCATTTATCTGACGGCGCTAAAAAAGTGATGGAAATTTACAATATTTATGCTGAGAAACACGCATACAGCGGCGGAATCACTGAAAGTGAAGCCAATACGATGTTTGAGGAAATGTCCCAAATTTCTGATCCTGTTGCTACAACCGCGGGCTTGAATGAAGAAGGCGGAGGGGTAGAAACTCATACCCCGCCATTAACACACGAAGCACCGGATGGGACAACCGTATATCAGGACGATACAGCTAAAGCGGAGATTTTGAAACTAATCACTAAAATTAATAACGGTGAAACTATAACTGCCGATGAAATGTATCTGGCTATTAAAAACGGGATTTCCGATCTGGATGGAAAAGGCGCAAGTACAGAATTTTCAGATTTTAATAAATTTTACTGGGAATACCAGGACCATTTGTCAACAGGCGCTAAAGACGTCATGAAAATTTATGGCGCTAAAGCCGCGGAACATGAGTTTACCGGTGGAATTCCCATTGGTGAACTCGACACCATGCTTGAAGAAATGGACAAGGTGGACGATGCTTATATACTATTAAAAACAGATTGAACAGCCACAATAGCTGTTAACGACTCAACAAGTGCTGCAGGTGAGTACAAGGATGTTATAACTGAAATTCTTATTAATCAGGCTAAAAGAGACCTGGTCACCAATCTCAGAACTGCGGTTTTTTCGACAAGTACAAGCACAGACTCTACAGCTAATGATGAAACAAAAAAGCAGGATGTGGTAAAAAAGGCTGATGTGATAGTACCAAAAAATACGGTTAAAACTGATACGGTGGATTACAAGACTAACAATTAGATACTGACAGATTTTTTAGATACGGATTTTGGTCAAATGATCTGAAATAAACAGATATTATGTTATACTGATTTACGGTCATGACCAATCTCCGTATCATCTGGGATATCACTTCTCGCTGTAATTTCAGCTGTAAACATTGCTACTTTAAAGCTTCGCCGAATGACGAACAAAAAGAGTTCAGCCTTGAACAATCAAAAATTTTTTTACAACAAGTCGCAGATGCCGGGATAAAACATGTTTCACTTACCGGTGGCGAACCTCTGTTACGTAAAGATATTCTGGAAATTCTAGGTTTTGGAAAATCTTTGGGACTATCTTTTTCTTTAGCGACTAATGGGGTGCTTTGCACAGAAGAAATCCTTCAGGAACTAAAAAGAATCGGCATACGAAGCATCCAAATCAGTCTGGACGGGCCGGATAAAACCACTAATTTGCAAATCAGGGGTAATTCGGAAATTGACTATTACCTGGCAATTAAAGCTATGAGAATGGCTCGTGATCTGGGATATACAGTGACAATGGGGGTTCTTCAACACAAACTCACATTGGACAGGGTCCCGGAATTTCTGGCTTTGGCCGAAGCGCTGGGTGTGCATTATCTACGTTACTCGGCAATAATTCCGGTTTATTATAAGGAATTAAAAAAAGATTATAATGCTATTTTACCTGACATTGAGCAGCAAAAACGTTTTTACGAATATGTTCGAAATGTTTCTCAAAAAAAAGTAAGGATTTTGCTGGACTGCCCCTGCGGCCCAGTATGGGAAGGGCAGAAACATTATTGTACAGCCGGCAAACATTCGGTTTATGTTAATGCGAAAGGTGAAGTTTTTCCCTGCTCAACCCTGGCTTTCGATGAGTTTTCGTTCGGTAATGTCTTAAACGGCTCGCTGGGAGAAATTTTAAACAAAGGTGTTGAGTTCAGGCAGACAGTTACGAAAAAAGACAAAAAAGGCAAGTGCGGCAAGTGCGCTAATGATTCCTGCAGCGGTGGTTGCCCGGGGCTTATCTATGCTTTTTCCAAAAGACTGTATTTATCCAATCCTTTTTGTTCTTTTTATGTAAAACAATCAGAAAACAAAGAGGTGCAAGCCGTAAATAATAATGATATAAAAAAATCCGTAAGAAAATCAATAATAGTTTTAAGCCATAAAGACGAACAGCATGCCCGGCACATTAAAAAATTATTGGAAGAAAAAGGGGAAGAATCATACTTTCTTGACTGGAGACAGTTTCCTGAAAATATTCAGCTATCATATTCACCTACTCAGAGTTTTCGCAGCGGACTTATTATCGATAATTCTGAAATAGACGTTAAAAGTGTATTCTGGCGCTGGTATCACAGCCCTGTCGTTCATACAAGCGGGCCCGATTATCAGATTGACTTAAAGAATGCTGAAGCTGCTATAAAAGGGTTTATGGGACAACTGGACTGTCTTTGGGTTAATCCGCCGGACAGCTACTATCTGCATTGGTGCAAACCTTTGCAGCTGACAAAGTTCAGAGAAGCAGGTCTACCATTGCCAAAAACTCTTATTACCAATAATTTAGGAGATATCAGGGAATTTTTGGGAACCTATAAAACTTCAATTATTCATAAGCCGGTACAGGGTGGATATCACACTCAACTATACAGCACACAGGAAGAGGAAGAATTTGCCCAAAATTTAAAAACGTTACCGGTCACTATTCAGGAATATATTGAAGGATCAGATATCCGGGTTTACATAATCGGCCAAAAACTTTATGCCGTGAAAATAGTGACTGATGCTGTGGACTTTCGTAACGACAAACAGCATAAACTGGAACGTATAGATATACCAGAAGTCTTGGCTCAGCAGTGCTGGACAGCTGCACAGGTTTCAGGATATGTGTTTACGGCAATTGATATCAAACAGGACAAAAATGGAAATTATTTTTTTCTGGAAGCCAATCCCAGTCCCATGTTCATGCATGTGGAAAATGTTACAGATTATCCTATAAGCAAGGATTTAACGGATCTTCTTTGTGGCGGCAAATAGGCATCAGTTTATCTGCAAAGCCTAAATTAAACGGCCTGCCATGACCGGTTTTAATTTTTATGTTACAATTAAAAAATGAAAAAAATACGCTGCCTGGTGTTAGCTTATGGCTGCTAAGAAAAATTCCCCCGAACGCTTTGAGCAGCATTCCAAGGATGATCTGGTAAAACGAGAAATAATCGGCATTATTACTCTGGCTTTGGCTGTATTTCTATTCCTGGGCAATACTTACGAACAATCTACCGGAATAATAGGCGGGTTTATATTCGGGACGTTATTTAACATTTTTATCGGTCATGGCAAGCTTATTCTGCCTTATTTTATAGGTATTACCGGATTGCTGATACTTTTTGGACGTGATTTTACCCGGGAGAAAACCACAGTGCCGGGTATTTTCTACGGCTATCTGGTTTATCTCATTTATCTGGAAGTCGAAAGCGGCAGAACATTCTCTGCCTTTCAATTATTGCCGATTGCTGAGCATGCCGGTGGAATTATCGGTTATTTATTCGCTTTTTTATTACACAAAATAGTAGGGTTTTCCGGGCTTAAAATTGTCCTCATTGCTTCGGTTTTCATTGCGATGATGCTTATTTTTAATGTAACTTTGGCTGAAGCCATAGCCGTGCTAATGTTTTCGGTTAAGAAAGTCGTGGATTTCATAAGAGCTATTATTTTTTACAAACGGCCGTCAACAGAAGAAGCGAAAGAAAACCCCAAAGCTGTCCAGGCCAAAACAGAAGAAATTCAGGCAGATATTGAAAAAAAGAAAAAAGTTGTGGAACCGAAAATTATTGAAGAAGTTGTCGTAAAAAAGAAAAAAGCTGTAGAGGAAGAAAAAGAACTTGATCTGGACAGGGCTCAGCGGATCGACAAATTTGATGATGATTTTGAGCTTCCGGACCTGAAACTTCTCGCTGATATTACCGTACCCAGAGACAACATCAAAAAAGTTGAAGAAGAAATCAAACTGACCATCAGAAAACTGGAAGAAACCCTGGAAAGTTTTAAGGTAAACGCCAGAGTAGTGGCCACGAGCCAGGGGCCGTCTGTAACCCGTTATGAAATTCAGCCGGGTTTCGGAGTTAAAGTCAGTAAGATTGTAGGTCTGGCTGATGATATAGCACTAAACCTGGCAGCGCGTGGAGTGAGGATTGAAGCGCCTATTCCAGGCAAGTCCGTGGTAGGAATTGAAATACCCAATAATATTATGCAGATGGTAACCATGCTGCCGCTGGCCAGAGATGAAAAGTTTTTATATTCTTCTTCACCTTTGTTTATAGCGCTGGGTAAAGATCTGGAAGGCAAGTCTACATATATTGACCTTACAAAAATGCCACATTTGCTGGTGGCCGGCGCTACCGGCTCCGGTAAGTCGGTATGTATCAATTCTATTGTCATAAGCTTGTTGTTACGCAACACACCGTCAACTGTACGCTTCATCATGATTGACCCCAAGAAGGTGGAACTCAGTGTTTATGATGATATCCCGCATCTTATAGCACCGGTGGTGACCGACCCCAAAAAAGCGGCTGTAACTTTACGCTGGTGTGTGCGCGAGATGGAAAGACGCTACGAGGAACTGGCCACGTTAGGTGTCAGGAATATTGACGGATTTAACGAAAAGATAGATGAACTGCATATTCAAAAAGAAAAGATGAACGAAGAACAACAGAAAGAATTTTTCATACCGCAGAAACATACTTATATAGTCGTTATCATCGATGAACTCGCGGACTTGATGCTGGCAGCCGCCTCGGAAGTGGAAACCAGCATTGCCCGCATTTCACAGATGGCCAGAGCAGTAGGTATACACTTGGTTATAGCCACGCAGCGTCCGTCAGTGGATGTTATCACCGGGCTGATTAAAGCCAATGTGCCGTCGCGAATAGCCTTTGCCGTATCCAGCCAGATAGACAGCCGCACCATACTGGATTCCATGGGCGCGGAAAAACTTCTGGGAAAAGGGGATATGCTCTATAAACCGGTGGGTTCTATGCAGCCGACAAGGGCTCAGGGAGTATATATTTCAGACAAGGAAGTTCATTCTATCGTCAAGTTTGTTAAGTCTCAAGGTAAACCTGAATATCTACAGGAAGTTGTAAACCTGAAAGCAGAGGACCTGGAAGATTTGAAGAAAAGCGCAGAGTCCGGTGCTAACGGCGGGGATTTCGACGAATTTTATAATGAAGCCAGGGAAATTGTGATACAAAGTAAAGTGGCTTCTATCTCTTATATTCAAAGAAAGCTGAGAATTGGGTATAATAGAGCAGCACGTATAATGGAACAGTTGGAGGAAGCGGGGATAGTTTCTTCGGCTGACGCGGATGGTAAGAACCGCAAAGTGATAGTTTAACGAGAGGGGGTCAATATGGTAAATATAGCTCTGATCGGGTCCGGGATAGTGGGTTCCGGAGTAATTCATATCTACAAACATAATTTCCAGAAGCTCAGGGAAAATGCCAAAAAAGAGATTGTTTTGAAGACCATATGTGACCTGGACTTCAATAAATGTCCACATGATTTGAGTTCATTCAAATTAAGCAAAGACTGGAAGGAAGTGGTTGCTGATCCCGATATACAAATTGTTGTGGAATTGATTGGTGGAGAAGAGCCGGCCAAAAGTATTATCAAAGCAGCCTTGCAAAATCATAAAAGTGTTGTTACAGCCAATAAGCTGGTATTGGCTAAATATGGCAAAGAATTGCTGGAGTTGGCCGTGGCCAACGGCGTGGACATTCTCTACGAGGCTTCCGTGGGAGGCGCGATCCCGATTATTTCTCCTTTAAAAAGGACCTTGGTGCCCAATAATATTATGGGTATATATGGGATAGTAAACGGTACAACAAATTATATCCTGACCAAGATGCATGAGAAAAACGCCCGCTATCACGAGGTCTTAAAAGACGCGCAGAAGCTGGGCTATGCCGAAGCCGATCCTACTTCGGACGTGGGCGGATTTGATTCTCAGTACAAACTGGCTATTTTGTCATCTGTGGCTTTCCAAGCTGAAATTAATTATCAGGACATACTGGTTGAAGGTATTACTGATGTTTCGCCCAACGATATTCTCTATATCAGAGAGTTCGATCTTGTCATTAAATTAGTCGCTATTGCCAGAATGGACAATGGTCAGCTTGAGCTACGCGTTCATCCAGTGGCCTTAAACCGCAAACATCCGCTGGCTTCGGTCAACGATGTTTATAACGCCATTTATGTGGTTGGCGACGCGGTTGGAGATATAATGTTTTCAGGACAGGGCGCTGGCGGAATACCTACAGCTTCTTCAGTTTGGGCCGATATTCTGGATATTGTTAATGATACTCCCTATAAAACCGGTAGAATTCAGAAAATAAAAATCAAGGCGCATGATGATATAAAATCCGAATATTATTTTCGTTTCAGGGTAAAAGATAAACCCGGCGTGCTGGCCGAGATCAGCGGAGTATTCGCCAAATATGAGATCAGCATAAAAAACGCCATGCAAAAAGGGCTTGGCGATGGCGCCGAACTGGTTATTATCTCGCATGTGATACAGGAAAAATATAAAAATCTGGCTGTGGGGGAAATCAAGAATCTGAGCAGTGTAAAGAAAGTCAGCAGCGTAATACGGGTAGGAATTTAGTGCCTAAATATATAACGATCCACGGACATTTTTACCAGCCTCCGCGCGAAAATCCCTATCTGGGAAAAATAGAGATGCAGGAAAGCGCCTATCCCAACCATGACTGGAATGAGCGGATAAATGAGCAGTGTTATCGACCCAACACCTGTTCCAGAGTACTGAACGAGCGTGGCAAAATTTTGGACGTTATTAATAATTATGAATATTTGAGCTTTAATATCGGGCCGACACTTATGAACTGGCTAGCCGAGAATGATAAAGACACCTATAGCAAAATTGTCGAAGCAGATGAAAAAAGCAAGGAAAAAAATCACGGACATGGCAATGCTATTGCCCAGGTATACAACCACCTGATCATGCCTCTGGCTCCCTACAGGGACAAAGTTACACAAGTTCGTTGGGGAATTGAGGATTTCAAAAAACATTTCGGCCGTGAGCCTGAAGGTTTATGGCTGGCTGAAACCGCTATTAATATGGAGACCGCGAAAGTTCTTGTGGAGAATAATATAAAATTTACCATACTTTCTCCTTTTCAGGCTGAAAAAACCCGCAACTTTTTTTCCAATACCTGGCTGGATGTATCAGGCGGCACTATTGACCCAACTCAGCCTTATCGTCTTTTTGTGGACGAGGAGAAAACCAAATATCTGGATATCTTTTTTTATGACGCGCCAATTTCCACAGCTGTAAGTTTTGAGCATATACTGCGAGACTCCAGGGTTTTCGCGGACCGATTGAACCTGGCCGCGTTATCCAAAGAGGAACGGCCTACTTTAATCAATATTGCCACAGATGGGGAAAGTTACGGGCATCATGAACCTTTCGGCGATATGTGTCTGGCTTATTTTTTCAAATATCTGGTTCATGAATACAGGTTTCGCATCATTAACTATGGTCATTTTTTGGAATTGTACCCGCCTATCTCTGAAGTTGTTTTAAAAACCGGCAAGGATAATCTGGGCACGGCCTGGAGTTGCTCGCATGGTGTGGGCCGCTGGAAAGAAGACTGCGGTTGTTCCACTTATGCCGCGCCCGGTTGGAACCAGAAGTGGCGTTCACCTTTGCTTAAAGGATTGGAAACATTACGCGACAGGTTGTGGGAAATTTATCTGCGTCACACCCAGAGTATATTCCATGATCCGCTGGAAGCCCGGCATGATTATTATCGTTTATTCAAGGGATTAGTTACCAGAGATGAATATTTCAAGAAGCATTTGAAAAAAAAGAATATAGATGAACAAAAAATGGTGGGCATATTAAACCTGCTGGAAAGTCAGCGTAACAGTCAGCTTATGTTTACCAGCTGCGGATGGTTTTTCGCGGATATTTCAGGCATAGAAACAGTACAAATTATCAAATATGCCAATATGGCCATCAAGCATGCCCAGACATATTCCGATCATGAACTGGAAAATGAATTGTTAAACTGCCTGAAGCTGGCTTACAGTAATGTCGGGCCGGATTACAATGGCGACAGCATCTATAATAAATGGATCAAACCGTATGAGTTGGATGCCTATAAAGCTACGAACCAGTACATGATAGAAGGCGAACTGTTCCACCAGTTTAAACCCAGACAGGTCTATCTTTTTGACATTAAAACAGAGCAAGTAGCTCGCTTTGAGCAGGATGGCGTTTATTATATCCTGGCTAATCTGGACGCTACGCACACTCTTACCGGCGACCACAAGCAGTTTTCTGTAATCCTGCAAAATCATGAAAAAAATTACAGGCTTTTTATCAGTGAGAAAATTTATCAGGACCTCGCGGAGATTATGGGCCTGTTCCATAAAAAATCCGCTAAAAAAGAAGAGTTGATCAGCCGGTATTTTCCAATCCTGAAAACCATGAATGATCTGAATTTTGAGGCAAGTTCCTCGATTATGAGCTTTTTATGGGAGAAAAAATATAATCAGCTTATTCATTCTCTGGACCTGATATTTGTTACCTTCCGGGACCTGATAATGTCTACAGTTTATATGGGTGGATTTTTACCGCATGAGATTAAATCCATCATGGAAATTATTATGAGCGCCAGATATCTGGAGGAAATAAAGAAAATTGATGTTTATAAGCAGGAAAACGTAGTGGGAGTGACAGATGTTATTAACATGAGCAAAAAAATGAACCTGAACCTTAATAAAAACAGGGCCAAGGCTTATCTGGAAGAAACCTTGAACCATCAACTCAAAGCTTTAGCTGAAAGTTTGAAAAAAGAAGATATTGAAAAAGCGATCCAGTTTATAGCGATACTGGATTATATGGATATTACACTGAATAAAACAGTTTCCGAGAATATTGCCTTCAAATTGTATCAGGACCTGAAAAATAATTCCTATCCGAAAATAACTAAAGTCGGCAAAGAAGTCGCAACGCTGGCCCTGATGCTGAATATAGCGGAGCATGTATAATCGGCGCTCTATTCGTCTAAAAGGTTATGACTATACTCAATCCGGGGCATACTTTATTACACTCTGTACGCAAGATCGGAAACACTTGTTTGGAGAGATAGTGAATCATGAGATTAAGCTGAACGACTTGGGGGTTATTGCAGCTAGGTGCTGGCTGGAGATCCCTGTCCACTATCCCAAGGTACAACTTGATGAATATATCATAATGCCGAATCATATCCACGGCATACTGATAGTAGGGGAGAGCTTTTCTTCAAGAGAAGAGCTCAGCCCCATAGTAAGGGCGAATAATTATTCGCCCCAACCAGGATGGCCCCAACCAGGATGGCCCCAACCAGGATGGCCTCAACCTGACGTCTCGTCCAATCCAAAAGGCACGTCAAGGACAATAGGAGCAATCGTAAGAGGATATAAAATTGGCGTTACTAAATGGGCAAAGGAAAACAAAGCATTTGAAAAAATATGGCTGCGCAACTACTACGAACATATTATCCGAAATGAATTGGAATTAACCAGGATACGGGGATATATAAAGAATAATCCATTGAATTGGAGTAATGATGAGTTACACTAACGATTTTACCTTTAAAATAACTAAACAAAGCCATAAACATAAGGGTCGGCTGGGAATCCTGCATACACCTCATGGTGATATACAGACACCTGTATTTATGCCGGTTGGGACGTTGGGCTCGGTAAAGGCTGTTCTACCGGAAATGCTGCTGGCAGAAGGTACGGAGATAATTCTGGCCAATACTTATCATCTTTTTTTAAGGCCCGGCACAGAAGTGCTGGAGAAATTTCAGGGACTGCACAATTTCATGAACTGGCACAAGCCTATACTCACGGATAGCGGAGGTTTTCAGGTGTTCAGTCTCAGTGATTTAAATAAAATTACAGACAAGGGAGTTATTTTCAAGTCGCATCTGGATGGTTCCTTAATGGAATTTACGCCGGAAAAGGTGGTCGCCATTCAACAGAGCATTGGTGCGGATATTATCATGCCGCTGGACGAGTGTCTGCCGCATGATGCTGATAAAAAAAGAACCGCTGTTTCTATCAAACGGACTTTCAACTGGGAAAAACGTTGTCAGCGCTATATGCAAGAAAATCCGGGTCGACACGCTCAAGCCATGTTTGGTATAATCCAGGGTGGCATGTTCCCTGACTTGAGAGCGGAATCAGCGGAACAGTTACTTGATTTGGATTTTTTTGGATACTCAGTAGGGGGATTAAGTGTTGGTGAAGATAAAGAAACACTGTATAGCCTGTCTGCGGAGACTGTTCAGCATATCCCGGTCGCTAAGCCCAGATATTTAATGGGTGTGGGCTCTCCGCAGGATGTAGAATTTGCTATAAAACAAGGTTATGATATGTTCGATTGTGTCTTACCTACCAGGATCGCCCGTCATGGAGCCTTTTTTTCGAAAGAAGGTAATCTCAGTATCAAGAAAAAAGAATTTGAATTCGATTCACAACCCTTGGAAGTGGGTTGTGATTGTTACACATGTGCAAATTATTCGAGAGCATATTTGCGGCATTTGTGGAGAAATAAAGAATTTAACGCTATGACCCTGATATCGATCCATAACATAAGATATCTGATAAAGATGATTCAGGGCATTAAAGAACAAATAATTAATGAATAGAAGTGGCGAGAGGAGTAAAAGATGACAAATAAGATTCGCTTTTTTTTGTGGTTACTTAGCATAGCGGCAATCGTTTTAGTGCTGCAGAAAGTCCCGGTAAATCTGGGTTTGGATCTGCAGGGCGGTATGCGTCTGGTGCTGGAAGCCGAGGATACCCCAACGGTTAAGGTGGATGAAAATGCCATGCTGGGAGTGGTTTCGGTAATTCGTAACCGGGTAGACGGACTGGGTGTGAGCGAGCCTTTGATTGCCATAAAAGGTAAAAGACAGGTGGTCGTTGAACTCCCCGGTATCAAGGACCCGAAACACGCGCTGGCCTTAATTGGGGATACCGCGCTTATGGAGTTCATTGAAGCTGAGTGGCTGCCTGGCAACGCGCCTAATATTTCGACACAGGATTTGCAGATTATTGGCGGAGAAGGAGCCAAATTATCTACTTACATTATTCGGGACAATAACGGCAATATCACCAAGGAACTTCCTATTATTCTTAAAAAAAGCGTAATGACCGGAAGTGATCTCAAGTGGGCAGGCCCATCCGTAGATCAGTATGGAAAATCTGTTGTAAGTATCGAATTTACTCCTGAAGGAGCCAGAAAATTTGCTGATGTCACTGCGAGAAATGTAGGTAAACCGTTGGCTATCCTATTAGACGGCAATATAATATCAGCGCCGAATATCAGTGAGCCGATTTTAGGAGGGAAAGCCCAGATATCCGGTTCGTTTACAGTTCAGGAAGTTCAGGACCTGGTTATAAAACTCAAAGCCGGTTCTTTGCCTGTACCGGTGAAAATATTAGAAAAGAAAGAAGTAGGCCCGACACTGGGTAAAGATTCAATTAATAAAAGTATAATAGCAGGAATTATCGGTTACATCCTGGTTGCTATCTTTATGATATTGTTTTACAGATATTTGGGATTTGTTGCTGTCATTGCCTTGCTCTTTTATTTATTTTTGAATATAGCAGTATTAAATTTATTTCACGTAACTCTGACCCTTCCAGGTATAGCTGGAATAATCCTTGGTTTAGGTATGGCAGTTGATGCCAACATTCTAATCTACGCGAGATATTTGGAGGAGTTAAGATCAGGAAATACTGTAATGAATTCTCTGGAAAACGGGTTCAAGAGAGCTTCAGTAACTATTATCGATTCAAACGTGACAACATTGATAACAGCTATTGTTTTGTTCTGGTTCGGTACGGGTAGTATCAAAGGTTTTGCGGTTACTTTGTCCATAGGTATTGTGCTTAGTATGATAACAGCTCTTTACCTGACCAAGTTTTTATTGTTTGCCACGTTGAATATGAGAGCTATTCGCGAGAGCTCTTTAATTAGATTCTAAGGAGAGATTAATGAAAAAAGAATTTTTTATAAAAAATAGAATAATTTGGTACACTTTTTCCAGCACTCTAATTATTGTCGGTATAATCTCCATGTTCTTAAATTTTTCAAAGACCGGCTCAGCCTTTAATCTGGGTATTGATTTTACCGGTGGTACCAGCATGCTGCTCCAGGTACAGTCTGTTGAAAAAAGCATCAATTCTAAAGGGGAATTACCGGCCGAAATTCGTAATAAAACCCAGGACTCTATTCGCAGGACTTTACACAATGCCGGTGTGACAAACGTACAACTCACAACACTGGATAAAAAATATTTCTCCATCCGCACAGAACCAATGAGTAAGGAAAAAATGGATTCTATTATCAATGAACTTAAGACATCTCTCGGTTCGGTAAATGTTCTGGAATCTGATTTTATTGGACCCACAATAGGGCATGAACTGCAAAAACAAGCTTTGACAATTATTTTTGTGGCTATTTTTTTATTACTTATTTATATTACATTTAGATTTGAATTCTGGGCAGCGGTAGCGGCTATTATCGCTCTGGTACACGATTCTTTAATAACGCTGGGATTAACATCAATTCTAAAGATACAAGTTGATGCTGCTTATGTCGCAGCCATTTTAACAATTCTAGGTTATTCTATAAATGATACAATAGTTATTTTTGACAGGGTCAGAGAAAACACTAAAATTCTAAAAGAAGATTTCGCAAAAATTGCGGAAACAAGTATCTGGCAGACCTTAACCAGGTCTATTAACACTGTTACGACAGTATTAATAGTTTTAGCCGCCATTCATTTTTTTGGCGGTGTATCTTTAAAGGATTTTTCTCTGGTTTTACTAATAGGAATATTTTTCGGTTGTTATTCGTCCATATTCATTGCCAGCCCATTACTGGTAATGTTTAAAAAGTGGAGTGAGTAAAATAAGCCATTTATCCGCGTTAAATAAAAGGGAAAATAATTGGCTGATACGCAAAAATTAACGAACAAACCACTTTTGGCCATATTAGCTGGTGTCGTTTTTATTGCAGCTTTTTTAATAATAAAACCTCTGCTGACCTCAATATTATCCAGCATTGTTTTGGCTTATTTATTCTTTCCGGTATATAAATTTTTTAAGAAGATATGGGGATTTAATAATCCGCATAAAGGTCAGGCTTTAGGTGCATTCAGTATTGTTATTCTGATAATATTTATTTTTTTAATACCGGTCAGTTTGCTATTCGGGCTTTTATTCTTAAATTTTAAGGAGATAAAACAATTTATAGGTTATTTTATACCTGCCGCATCATCTTTTTTTACAGATATTATCCCGGTTATACGCGATCAGTTGAACTTCGGGGATATCAATGTAAATCTGTCACAATTAATGACTTCTTTTTCGGTAAGTATATTGAAAACAATCCAGTCACTTTTTGCACAAGTACCTTTATTTTTGTTAGGTTCTTTTATTACCCTTTTTATTGTTTATTATTTATTGAAAAGTTCCGAGACCATAATCATTACTATAGAAAAATGGCTTCCTCTAAATAAGGAGATTAAGGGGAAATCTTTAGAAAGATTTAATTATCTTTGTAGAGGGCTTCTTGCCAGTCAGCTGATTATTGCTGTATCTCAGGCTTTGCTTATGGGCATAGCTACATTTATCCTGGGTTTTAAGCATATTTTATTATTTGTTTTACTTACTCTGGTCATTGCCGTTATACCTTTTCTGGGGGCTGCAGTGGTTTGGATATTAATAACAGTATATTTAGTAATTCAATTCGTTAACGGGCATGTTCCTTTATGGCATCCTGTGTTTATGTTTTTATATGGGACTTTTCTAGTGAGTACAATCGATAATATCCTTCGCCCCATTATTCTTTCCGATGTAGCGAAGATTAATCCGGCAATTGTTTTGGTAGGATTTATCGGAGGATTCATGCTTTTTGGTATTCCCGGGGTTTTTCTAGGTCCTATTATCCTTACACTTACCGAAGTCGCCTTTGAAGTTTTTCGGGAAATATAAAGTCAACGAATTATTAAAAGAATTATAACTGCCAGAATTATCCGATAATAACCGAAAATTTTAAGATCGTGTTTAGCAATGAATTTCATCAGCCCTGCAACAACGGCCAGAGCGACAATGAATGAAGTAATGAAACCTGCGGCAAGAATTAAGATCTCGTTTCCGCTGAAACTGATACCGTGTTTCAATAAAGCATAACCGGAAGCGGCGATCAATGTAGGAATAGCCAGAAAAAAAGAGAATTCTACTGCCAGTTGTCTGGATGTCCCCAGAAGCATGGCTCCGATAATTGTAGCCGCAGAACGTGATGTTCCCGGTATCATAGCGATACACTGAATGAGCCCTATGAGAAACGCCGTTGTGTAGGAAAGTTGTTTTATGGATATAAGCGAGGCCCTGTGTTTTCTGCCCTCTATATAAATCAGGATCAGACCGCCGATAAGCAGTGCTAATGAAACTACCAGAGAATTAAACAGTTTTTCTTCAATAATTTTACCTACGGTCGCACCTATTATTATCGCGGGAATAACGCCAACCAGTGTTTTCCTCCATAACTGCCATATATCTTTTTTTTCTGCCAGTGTTTTGAATTTGCCGAAAGGAAATAAACGTTTCCAGAAATAAAAGACAACAGCCAGAATTGCGCCGACCTGGATAACAATGTCGAACATTTTGGTAAAAGAATCTTCAAAATAGAACCATTTGTTAATCAGAATAAGATGGCCGGTAGAGGAAACAGGCAGGAACTCTGTAAGCCCCTCGGTAATACCGAGAATTATAGAATTAAAAAGATCTGTTAGCATTCTAATTAAACAGGATAACACAAAACATAAAAGTTAAACAATTAATAGAACACTGATTATATCGAAAATATTAGCTGGATTTTTTTGACGGTATTATTCTTGATATGTCCGCTGTAAGCCCCTGATGACTTCAATACCCCTTGATTTACCTGCAGGTTTTTGGTGCGTACTTTCAGATGTTCCCCTGATTACCTGTATATGTTTGGGTTTGGCGTAAGCTATTTTCCGATTAATTGTTTGACGATTAGTTCCTTTGATAACTTCAATATGGTATGAAGGATTAATCGCGTTTACTTGACTATGTTTGGTTTCCATCCCTTTTATTATCTCAATTTTTTGAGGATAGTGGGTGCCCTCAGTTTGAGGTTCATCATTTTTTGTAATTTCGGTTAGCTTAAGAGTATATTCTTCTCTTGTTTTATATGCCGCAGTAATTGTTTGATATGCACGGTTGGGCCCATAGGGATTACCCGATCGGTCATATTGCGCGCTTACCTTCTGTAGCTGTTGCTTCAGGTTACGGTTATTTAATTTGATCTCTTCAAACTGATTATTTTTAACAACAAAAAGTTCACCTGATTTATCGCAGACAAATTTTGCAGAAGGATGATTCAGGATGTAATATGTCTCCCCCTCTGTATCATGGATAATACCACTGATTTTAATATTTTTTATAAGGTAATAACCAGCAATTTTTTGAATTGTTTGTAATTCATAAGCGGGGACATTTATTTGTTTATAGTTAAAACCATTTTTATCAAATTGATATAATTTATTCTGAGCAAAGTTAAAATATAAATTATCGTTTAATTTTAGCCAAAGTGGATGATCTGCTATGGGGCAGACAATATCTCTGGGACAAATATAATGTAATCCTGAACTGCTTTCTATATAAGCACCTATACGGGTTATATCCGGTTTTTGTATCATCGTCTTTTCCTTATGATTATTTTTGTACTAACAATTTATCGCCATAAATAACATTAAATTTCACAAATTATTACGCTTGTAAAAACCGTAACTATTTATTAAGATAAATGAGGTTTCAAATTTATGAATAAACAACATCTACCTCCGGCAATAATTTATAATCTTTTCCCAAGGCTTGTTGGCCCTATGTCAGGATGGAAGTCACATTTTGAACGAGCGAAATATATGGGCTTTAACTGGATTTATATTAATCCGCTCAGTTATCCGGGCTTTTCAGGCAGTTTATATTCCATTAAAGATTATTATAGAATTAATCCGTTATTTTTGGATAATTCCGGCAGATCGGAAGAAGAGCAGGTCAGGGCCATGATCCAGGACGCCCATGAACTGGGGCTCAAAATAATGTTTGATCTGGTTATCAACCATACAGCGATTGATTCGGTATTAATCGTTAATGATAAATGGTATAAAAAAGATGAACATGGGAAAATCAAAAATCCGCAGGTGTGGGAAGGCGATAAGTTGATCACGACCTGGGGTGACCTGGCAGAAATAGACAATGAAAAATCTCCGGACAAAGATAACCTCTGGCGCTATTGGCTGGACCTGACTTCTTATTACATTGATTTTGGAGTTGACGGGTTCCGCTGCGACGCGGCTTATCAGGTCACAACTGAGTTATGGGAATATTTGATCTCTAATATTAAGCAAAGGAAGACTGATACTGTTTTTTTCGCGGAAACATTGGGCTGTGAAATAGAAGATGTAATTGAACTGGCCAAAGCCGGTTTTGATTATTCATTTAACAGTTCCAAATGGTGGGATTTTGAAGAGTCCTGGTGCCTGAAGCAATACAAAGAGAATGCTGAAGTTTCTCCCTCAGTATCATTTGCGGAATCACATGATACGCCCAGACTGACCGAAGAGTTTAAAGGAGAGGAAGCGGCTGTTAAATTGCGATATTTATTTTCAGCGATATTTTCCAGTGGCGTGATGATGCCTGTGGGACTGGAATACGGTTTTAAAAAAAGGCTTAATGTGGTGCATACCTTGCCCCAGGATTGGGAAACACAGCAGTTTGATCTGACCGAATTTATAAGAAAAGCCAATCAGCTTAAACTGCAGTATAAAATTTTCAGCGAAGATAACGCAATTGAGATTATCGAGACAGTAAACAAAAAAGTATTTGTAATGCTTAAAATATCCCATGACAAAAAAGAAAAAGCTCTGATTATTATTAATAAGAATTTGCAGGGCACTGAACATTTATCGATAGATCTTGTTGAAATCATGAACTGCTCCTCATTCAAGATCAAATGTCTGAGCATAGAAAATCCGCTTACTGAAATGCCTGATGTACTGGAGTATAATTTGCAGCCCGGTCAGATGATGATTTTATATTGCTGACTCGGCTAAGCTGGTATGTCACCTCTGAGCACAGCCATGTAATATTTTATCTGATCCAGATAATTACCATGGTGAACAACCTGTTCCAATGGTAATTTGTCGGGTGTTATCATACTGTTTACCAGATTCAGCACTACATCTTCATCTCCAGCTTGCCTGAAGTTTTGCCCGGTTTCCGCCATATACATATTTATTCCCAGACTTAAAAAAGATTCCATATTTTTTAGCAGACTGCGGAAATTTTTTGTGTAGTACTGCTGAGCCTCTTTCATTTTTTTATCCTGCACAAGCAGCTGGAGCACAATCAGATCATCATTCTGGTTCATGCTGCTGATTGTATTGATTGGCAGTAGACCCGGTATGTAAACCCGATATACCGGTACCTTCAATTTGGGATGGGATTTGTCTATGACAATTGTGTTCAAGTTTTGTTCATTAAGCAGGTCCATAAGACTATATATTTCCTCCCGAAAGTCATCAGAAGACAAATTATTCAGCGCAGAAACCGGGATTACTTTACACTCTTTAGCGCACTTCTCCACATCCATATCCAGGCAAAATTGCCAGCGTCCTTTGGTAAGTTTAAATTTGCTGGGAACTATGTCCTGTTTCAACACAATTCCTTCCCGCCCCTGGGTATATTCGGTGATAGCCCTGATTATAGCTTTATTGGGGTCTGTATGACAGCCATAGCCGAAACCTTTACGCAAAATTTCTTTGTCTGTCCTATGATCAATTCCGCTGCATAAAATTGTCGGTACATTAATGTATTTGGAAGCATTAAAGAGGTAAATATCAATACCGATCCTTTTATAGTAATTGTATAAATCATGTATGGCCGGATGATTGATAGAATTTATATCAATAAGCTCTATAGCTGAATATTCTTTATTCATAACCACATAGCCGGTATTGTGCCTCTCAATAACTTCACAAATACCCTGAACAATAGCTTCTTCTTTGGTATTGCCAGTGCATAAACCATTTGATGTCTGATAATTATTGTTCCAGTTCAAGGGATAATATTCCGCGCATTTATGTGTCAATGAGTATCCTGGTACCCAGTCCATATTGATATTTCTTAAATATTCGAGCAGATATTCCTTTTTATCACTGTAGGGTATAAAAAAACAATTATTAATTCTGCTTAGATCAAATTCTTTATTCAGATCAGAGAAAGACAGATGCTTGTACCCCGGTACATTTTTATAATCATAGTTCAACCAGGAATATCGTTCGCTGTATTCCATAATGGCGCTGGCTTTGGCTTGATCGATAGTAAACCCTTTGCCATGAGAATTCACAGTGCCGTCGCCGAAGTCATATACAAAAATCGGGTGATCAGCACGAATTTCCAGTAAATGAGGAGAACGGTCGGTAATATTTCGCATGATGTTCCTGTATGCTTTTTTGAAAGTAACTTTGGGATGGACAAATTTATCCTGATCAAAGATATAACTTTTTTTAACCGACTCAAGCTCAAATCCGGTTTGTTCCCGAAGAATAAAGTTAACCATATAAATCTATTATATTATCAACCAAAAAAAACTCATACAAAATTATCAAAAATTTTGACGATAATAATGTTCGGGAGAGTCTGTTTTTCTGAAAATTCAGGCCCAAATATTGACCGGGGAAAATAACGAACGTATGCTATTAAACAGCAGGGTTTATAACAAAAATAATGACTGAAATTATACAGCCACAAATTTCTGAGGTTAAAAACCTAGAAGGTATTGGTATTGACGGAAATGCCGGTGCCGGGCAATTTATACCTTCATATATTCTGAATATAGAGGAGACACAGAAAGGCAATACTGCCCAGGATGTTGTAGCTCTCTCAGGCAAGAGCGCCACAGCTGATAATTCCAACCAGCAGCAAATCGGTAATGATTTTAGAAGAACATTAGAAAAGGTCAAAGACAATCAGGGGTATGTACTGAACGATAAAACCTTTGCCGCGCTGGAAACGGGCTTCACGGCAATAGACGAAAAATTTAACGCTTATCTGGAAACTACCAGGGGGCGTGGCAGGCAAGTAAATGTGCTTGTGCAGGATTTCAAGCAGTACAGCCTGGAAGTTTTTGAAAAATATGATTTGGCCAAAGGTACTGATAAAATACTGGCGCGAATAGATGAACTAATTAAAACAGATGCTGGAAATGGCGAGAAAACTCTGCTCAAAGATATACAGAAAATTACGGCAGATTTTCAGTCTGATTTAAAAGAAGCCGATTTTATAAATCGGGAATTGCCTTTTGCGCCAGAGACAAAAATCGCAGAACCGGTTATAGAGGAAAGCATTTTTACCGGTGAAAAAATTTTGTTTTCTCAAGCGGAAAAAATGAACGCTCAGTTAACTGTTTGCCAGGAACGGTTATATATAAATCTTGAAAAAAAGGAGCAGAAAATCGCTGGACACGATTTTGATAAAACTATACCTGAACAAGACGCAAGGGTTGAGCAGGTAAAAGATTATGTTATAAATGAGCGAACCCTGAATGTGCAGGTCAACGGAGGTATAAACGAAGCTTATGCGTATGATGGCCAGCAGGACATTAAAGTAACAGATTTCATTGATCCTGACAATGCCGAAGTCCAGAAGTTGTTACAAAAATTAAAAGATGAAAAAGTAATAACCGAAGATATGACAGATGAACAGATAATATCGGCCCTTTATAACTATTTAACGAATAATTTCAATTATATAACGGATAAAACAGGAGAAGGTTGGCAAAAAGCAGATAAAACAATAGCCGAAGGTGGGGGAGATTGTGAGGACCTGTCTATTCTTCTGGCCAACCTTTGTTACGCCGCTGGTGTGAGCCAGAGTAAATTGCAGGTTTATGTGGATGCTGGAACAGAAAAAGAGCAGGGACATGTTGTAGTTGGTTTTAAAAGAATTGATGATACCATTGCGGACCTGGACCTTACCGAAGCTGTGCAAACAAAAAAGGATATTAATTCCGTTTATGACTGTAAGCTTCTTGACGCCACACTTTTTGATTTCAGTTTTAACGAGTATTCAATTGATTCTTATGATGGTTCAACCGGTAAAGATTATGGTGTTTTTGAGGATCCGACAAACGCCAGCAGTTTATATACTTCGGGGATAATTTTGCGTTTCGATGCCACTGAAGAAGATCAGATTGTCAGAGGGTCCATGGGCGCTGATGCTTTTAGCGGTTGTATTAATCAGATGATCGCTTATTATCAAGGTTTAATAAGCGATTATAACAACAACTATCAGAGTGCTTTAAATGATTTTAATTCAAAAGCCGGTGAAGGGGGTGGTTATTACGACAGTAATGGTAACTATATAACTTCTCCTCCTGAATATGATCAGGGATATTTGGATTCCTTACAAAGTACGATTAATCAATTGTCGGGTATGTCTTCATCGGATATTTTTAATCAGCTGGTTGCTTTGGGATATTTAGATGCTTCTGGCAAAATTACAGAAAAATTTACTTATCATGTTACCTCATTGGGATTAAATCCACCTTGTTTAGATCAGCCGGTAATTAACGCTTTACGCAGAGGAGTATACATAAAGTTGGCAACAGTTGAAGGTGTGTATGGATCTCCGAGACAAATGGTGTACACAGGAAATAATTACGCCATGAGTGTATTTTACAAAATAGCAAATGCCATGAGCAAGGCCTGGTGGCTGATACAATGCGCTGTGTTTACCATTCTTAATCAGGGAATAACACCTGAACAAATGGTCGATATCCTGAACAGTTTGCGTCAGGCCATGATGGATGGAAGAGTAGACTGGGACAAAGGTATGACAGTCTATAATGCTTTAATCAATGGCGCAAATGCCGGCATATTGCTGGACGCGTTGCGAAACCCGAGTGAGTTCAATATGTATGTAACGGGTGGGAAAAAGGATTATGGTACGGAATGCACAAAAATCGGCCTGGGAAACCGCAGTGATATTATAGGAGATAGCGGTCTGAGTAGCTGGGCAAGCGGTGTAAGCTATACATCCTGGATGGAATATTATACAGAAACAACAATGGTCAGTCAGTATGCTCCGCAGGTTGGTTCCCCATGGTTTGGAGGAGTTTGTTTTAAGACACTTAATTTTAAAGCGATTGACGACTGCATGCATAAACTGGAAGTGGCGATTGACTGGGGTTGTGGCTTGGCCATGATCGGAGAAACCCTTACAGATATACGCAGTTCGGTGATCCAGATTATTTTCGGGCTGGAAGATTTTAAAAAATTGGAAGTCTTTAAAGCCGGCAGATTTATAGAATTTTTATCAGGGGTACTCAGCAATGTAGATAAAGTTTCCAACGATTTGATGGAAAGAGTGCAGGCCTACAATAACAGAGTTCTGGAAATCAAGATTGAGGCAGCAAAAGCTCTGGCCAGGCAGATGTCGGCGGGTATGAAGAAAAAAGCCGCAGCCTATGAACAAATGCTTGTTGCGGAATTTACTGTTGTTCTTCTTAACCAGATGAAAGCAGTTCAGGAAAAAATGATTGCAGGCATAAAATCTGTTATAGAAATACACATTGCCCGGCTGGAAAATTCTAAAGATCCTTTTAACAAAAAGCGCGCTGAATATTTGCGACAAGCGTTGGAACATAATTATTTTTCCAGTGATGGCGGTAATACCGGCAAAATGAATTTTGACAAAGAATTTGCTTTGACTATGCAAATGCACATGATGAACCTTAAATATACACAGCAGGGTTCAGAACTCACCAAAGACGCGGCTGAAAACGTAAAAGATATCATCATAAAAATTTTATTCGGTATTGATACCAGAAGCGATGTGCGCAGCTCGTTATTAACTTTACTGGATGCTATGACGCAGATCGAGACTATGTGGATACACCGTTATTCCTCTATGCTGGATACCTTACGTCAGGTAAATAATGCTATAAAAGACGCGGAAAAAGCTTATCAGGACGCCAAGCGTGTTTATGACGCTATGGTGCGGGCAGCGAACAGATCAAGTTTTTGGGGTAGTTTTTTAAGTTTTGTAGCCATCGCCGCTGTCTTCGTAGTATTTGCAGCGCCTTATATCGCAACCATTTACGTGGTGCTTGCCTCAGTGGTCTCTGCCTTAGCAACCTTAGCAAGCGCCTACATTCAGATGAAGGGCCAGTTGGACGTACTAAAGGCTATTAAAGAAGGACTGTCTCAGGATTTTTCATTTAAGATTACTTCTCTTTCCAGTCAGTTTTTAAAAGCATTACAGGATATAGATATGAAATATGATCAAGGCCAGTTAACAGGATCCAACAGCTATATACAGACCATGGCTAATATAGCGAAAAATTTTAGACGTCTGATAGCGGCCATGTGGCAATTTGTAGCGATGATGTCCGGCACAAATTTATGGAAGGACAAAGGTGGAGGATTTAAAACAGTTGACGCGGCAAAACTGGCTGAAATGCGGGTAAAGATCATGGCTATTCAGTACCAGATGACTGCGCTTATTATGATCGGGGAAGCAATTCAGGACGCGCATGATATTGTAATTCAAGTCCTTTATCAGATCAAAACAAAAGGTCCGTTGATGAAAGCCTTACAAGGGGCTATGAACGGTATTTTTCAGATTATAAACGACGCGGCCAATTATCAGTGCCAACAGTTGTACGCGCAAGTGCAGGAATATAACCGTGCTTTGCAGCAGCAGTTGGACCTGGCCCGGGTAAACCAGCAGATAGCTTCGGTCAAGGCGCAATTCGGTATTGCCGTTATGGTTTGTGTTATTTCGATAGCCGCGGCTTTTACTGCTGTTGTTTCGCCGCTTTTAGGAGCAGCGCTGTCGCTAGCTGTCAACGTAATAGGGCAATACATGCAAATGCAGGTTGCCAAGGATGATTACAAGTTTGCCGAGCAGATGTATGAGCGTTATAAAGATTTCAGCGCTGAAACCGCGAAAGTACTTTTAGAATACGCTGCCAAGGATTATGAAATAGCGCATCGGGAAGACGAATCACCCACTCAGCGCGCCAGGATTAATGTGCATAACGCTTTACTCCATTTAATGGAAAAGCTTTATCAGAGCATCAATAGCATTACTTTTGCGGACGCGACAATAAATATTGGCAATGAATATATGGGCATTAACCCTGTTTTTCTTTCAGAAATATCCAAAGAAATGGCCAAAATTTTAAATGCCATGCTGGCAGTGTTCGCGGCTTTTAAAGCAGCGGAGGAAATCAGGGCCGTAGTATTGGAAATATGTATGGGAGTGCAGGTAGGGTCCGGCTCATATTACATGATGCAGGCCATACGTATTTTAAGTTCTTTCGCAGCCGGCAGCCTTACAACCAGGGTTGAGCAACTAAACCTGGATATTCAGGCTTATAATCGCATGATAGACGCCAAACATCAAATGGAAGACGCTCAAAAGCAGTATGAGCTGGCCTGCAAATACGCCGCTATCAATATTGCCATATCTATTATTTCTTTCGCGGCAAGTGTCGGTGCTAGTGCCACAGCACCTGGAGTAGATCAAGCCGCAGGTGCTTTGAATAAAGCTTTCCAAACCGTAGTAGCTTTAATGAAAATATTAAGCACGCTTATGAATATGATGCAGCAGCAGGAGCAGATAGACATTCTTAGGGCCAAGCTGGCCAAGGAAACCACCGGGGACCTGAAAAAGTATCAGGAAATGCTTATGAGCTTTTTTGATTCGTTATTCGGCGATACTAACGATCCGTTCCTGCAATTATTAAAAGCAGCGTTGAAATCCATAAATATAGGTATGGTGGAATCCACTGCCGCCGGCCAGGTGGGATTTAATTCGGGAATAATGACTGAAATGCAGTATCTGATAGAAAACGCCTTTGAGACCCGTAAAGCTATTCTGGAGATACACTCGGCCAGAGCGGAGATCAGAGACCTTGTGCGCCAGATGACCATGGGCATCCCGCCGTCTGCCGAGCAATTCTCCATTTCGGAAATGGCCCTGAATTTCTGGGAACAGGCTATAAACCAGATGCTGGGCTATGCCAATCAAACAGTGCATGATTATGTCGATCGTTATAATAAACGCGTACAAGCGGAGGAACGTCTGGCTGTAGAAATAGCCAGAGCCTCCGTTTCAACAATGTTTTCCATGATCAGTATCGCGGCTCAAATGGTCAAAATAGCTGCTATATGGACTAATGACAGCAACAAAATTAATCAAATGAGTGGATTGGATATGTTAAGTAAACTCATGGACCCAGGTGGGCCTATGTCTTTATTTTATGACATTATGAAACAACTGTTGACTTACATGGCAGTAAAAGCAGCCAAAGAAAAGTTTGCCAGGGACGCAGAGGCCAGGGCCAAAGCCGAACATCCCGGAGGTCAGCCATCGGTCCATGCCCATCCCGGGTTAAGTATGAAAGCAATGACTATGCGTTTGGGCATGGTCCTGGGAGATATGCAGATGCAAAATGCCGCGGAATCCATTCTCCAGCATAGAAAAACAGAACTGGAAATAATGCTGGACAAGCTTATGGATAGAATTTTGAAATCTGTAACCCGTGCTGATTATCAAGGTATGGTTGATTTTTTCAAGAGCGCGATAAATTCCGAAGCTGTTAAAAGTATAACGAAGGGGGAAGCTGACTTAAAAAATCCGAAGAATCCTAATCAATCTGGAACTTCTGGTCAAACGGAAAATGAACCAGTATCACCGCCGCCACAGGCACCATCACCACTTGCTGACGCGACTGGAAAAACGTCTCAGTCTCCCGTGATAAACCCTGATGGCAAGCAAGCTCCCCAGGCATCATCATCGCCAGTTGACGCAACAGGAAAAACGCCGCAATCTCCTGCAATAAATCCTGATAGTAAGCAGCCGCCACCAACAACGCCCCCGCCAGCTGACACAACAGGAAAAACGTCACAGTCTCCTGCAATAAATCCTGATAGTAAGCAGCCGCCAGTTACACCGTCGTCACCTACAACAAATCCGGATGGAAAAGCATCAGCAACAGCCCGCTTGAGCTTATGGGATATTTTAAAAAGTTTATTTTCAAAACCGTTTACCAGCAATGATAAAGCCTGGGCTGTTGAGGCACGAAAATATCTTGATAAAAATCCAAATAATGGATCAATGACTGTCGAAAAATGCCCATATCTTAACGCCAACCAGATATCACCCGAATATCATAAAACAAGGCTTGATGATTTTGTAGCAACCTACGCAATAGCTGCGGAGATTCCTCAAACTATTACATCCAGTATAAAATCTCTTACAGGAGAAATAGACAGGCTTACTCATCAGCTGGATAGCGCTATCAAGCAGAATATGCCTCATGCCAGCCACCCTAAATTGCAACCTCCGCGCCTCAGCGATACTATGTCCGATGTACGTGTCGGCGATCTCGGGCTGGAGGATGCCGCTGAAAGAATAGTAAAGCATTTTGAATCCATGGTGGAGAGGATTATTAATGATCCCAAATTGCAGGAACTTATAGGTGATATGCTTAAGCCGAAACCAACAGTATCTCTGCCAAAAGGTGCAGCGGAAGAACTTGATAAGGTGCGACAGAACTCTACATTTAATAAACAGTTGAATCAGGTTATGGAAAAAATGATTAATAGTAATGATCAACAGGTTATTTCTCAATGCAAAAGTGATATGCTGGAGATTGCGAAAAAAACTATTAAAGGTGGAGAATATCCCACACTTGCCAAAATGAACGAAACTGAGGCAGCGCAGGCCTTGCTGGCAACTACAGATATATCCAAATTGCCTTCTTCTGAAAAACTTCAATTTTTATTTCGAGACGGGGCTCAACAGGTTAATGATATTAATGTATTGGACAAGGCTGCAATGAGCCCGGATGCAGCTAAAAAGGTTTTAGATATAATTCTGAAGAATAATAATATATTTAATTATAAAGAAGATTCAACCCAAAACATCAGTAAAGTTTTTGATCAGGTTAAAAATATTAATGAAAATAGCAAAATAGATCAGGATTGCGTGATCATGTATGCCATTTTAGGTGTGATGAAAGCAGCGGGTATAAATGCCAGGTTGAACCTGACCGCAGACGATACAAAAGCTCATGCCTCCATAGTATTTCAGGATCCGAATGATAGTCAGCTCAAAAAATTGGATTTTAACAAAGATGGAATGAAGTTGAGTTCGATATCGGCTGAAGAATATAATAATACTTCAACCGATACCATCAGAGTTATTGGTGTCAGCGGTCGGGTAATTAAAGAAAATCAAATATTGAACCCAACGAATAAATTAATTCAAGATGCTTTGAAGTCTTCCTCGGCTACTTTGGACACAGATGATAAAACCAAAGGTTTTCGTGTGGATGGAAAGACAGAGCAAAAAATCAGTGCTACCGCGGCGTCAATAAATGTGCCTAGTATTCTTACTCCTTCGGCAGTTCCAGCGGAAAAGGCTTTGTCACCGCAGGCAACAGCGCAGACCGGTATAAGCGCATTAACCGTTACCGATAGACTGGACAATATTGAGACCAAAATGACCAGGCTCATGGAAAAGTTGATGCAGCAAATGAGTTCCAGGCGCGACAACTCGACTTCCAGAATTGATGAAGACCAGCAGCAGATCAAACAGGAAGATATGCTTAAGGATTTCAGAGAAAAAGTCGCTGCTACCTTGATAGCGTCTCTTAGCCAGGCTGACAAAATTATCTCTCAAAATCCGGTCGCAGCAGAGCATGAAGTTTCAGCCAGCCCGGACACGCAAATAATGAGGCAGTCTCAGGATGATAAGCTACAGAAGGCTGCTATCGAAGATCAGGTTAATCAAATATCTTATCAGTTGCAGGCAGTTTTAAACCAGGCAGTGAAAGAGACCGCAATGGATTTTAATGTAAGACCGTCATCCAGCAATATAACTCAGGATATCAAAGATTCGTTGAGAGATATGTTAAATATTGTGCAAAAAGACAAACAGGAAATTGAAGAAATAGAAAAAAATAAAGACGAACAAATGCAGCAAATGATGCCGGTTACAGCTTCGCAAACCGTTACTCAAGCTACATCTCAGGTTGCTCAGAAGACTGGAGTTGAGGTGCCTAAAGCCGCTGTTACAGGCATAAGTGATGAACAATTCAAGGAACTGAAGGTGGGAGAAGTTACTAAACAGCTGGAAGTTATAAAAGGTAATATAGAGAATATTTACAGCCCGATAATCCAGATGAACGCACAGCAGATGGACCAGGCAGTAAAAATGGTACTGAATAATTACGAGAATATAGCCAAGAGCGGGGTTCTGGTAAGTCCGGAACTGCCGAAATTGATAACAGAGTTGAAACAGAAAGAAACAATCAAGCTGGAAGATATTAAGAAGCTGAATGAAGCTTTGGAACGGTCTGTGGACAAGAGTTCTCTGGGTAGAGAGCAGAAGATAAAGCTGACCGAGGGGATAGTTGATATAAACAAGAGCATAGATGGTATAGAGCTTACAAAGAAGGGCGGGAAAGTAGAGACGATAATCCGCAACAAGGTGGATACGGTTGAAGAAAAAGTTGAGAAGTTATTGGAGTTGGAGAACCCCGAAGAAGTTATTAAATATATGAAGGCAAACCCGGAAATAATGAAAGCGAACAAGGACCTGCTGGTGAACTATTTAAAAAAGGAAAAAAAATATAAAGATGTGAGCAAAGCTGCACAGGAAATAACAGGACTGATTGATGATATCAAGCTAACGCCTAATGAAAAGAAACAGATGGTAATAAATATTATTGATGACAGACAGCAATTTAAGGATAAAAAAGAAGCTGTGCAGATAATTGTAAAAGATATCAGCATTTTAGCTGAAGCGTTAAGCAAGGAGTTAATCAAGGAAGATGAGTTTAAGGACGCTGTAAACAATCAGATTATAGTGCTGGACCGTCAGGACCGGGAGACCAAAAGGGAAGCGATAGAGCAGATAGTAAGTATTCGGGATACCAGAGAAGGCAGCGCAAGAAATTGCTACCGGGAAGCTATTAAGGAAATAAGCCAAAGCAGTTTGGAAAATGATGAGTTGGTCAAAAGCGTAAGCGGGGCAATAGGTGCGGCGGGGATGGTATCCGCATCCGGTATGAGTCCGGTCACTGCAACTGCGCAGAAATCAGGAACAGAGGTACCTAAAGCTGCTATTACAGGTATTAGCGAAGAACAGTTCAAGGAACTGAAGGTGGGAGAAGTTACTAAACAGCTGGAAGTTATAAAAGGTAATATAGAGAATATTTACAGCCCGATAATCCAGATGAACGCACAGCAGATGGACCAGGCAGTAAAAATGGTACTGAATAATTACGAGAATATAGCCAAGAGCGGGGTTCTGGTAAGTCCGGAACTGCCGAAATTGATAACAGAGTTGAAACAGAAAGAAACAATCAAGCTGGAAGATATTAAGAAGCTGAATGAAGCTTTGGAACGGTCTGTGGACAAGAGTTCTCTGGGTAGAGAGCAGAAGATAAAGCTGACCGAGGGGATAGTTGATATAAACAAGAGCATAGATGGTATAGAGCTTACAAAGAAGGGCGGGAAAGTAGAGACGATAATCCGCAACAAGGTGGATACGGTTGAAGAAAAAGTTGAGAAGTTATTGGAGTTGGAGAACCCCGAAGAAGTTATTAAATATATGAAGGCAAACCCGGAGGTTACAAACGCGAATAAAGGATTGGTAGAAAAATATCTTATGAAAGAAACCATAAATAAGTACCAGGGGAAAGTGGTCCCTGATATTCTTGATGTTTTGACACAACTGAAGATCAGTAATGATGAGAAACAGAAAATCCTGCAGGAAATAATTTCAAGCAAATTAGGTGGTCAGGACAGGGAACGTCAACAACTAATTGCGACGTTGTCTCTTGTTGCGGAAGGCATGGGACGAAAAATACTGGGTAGCGAACCGTTTATTAAGGATCTGGTTATAAATATAAAAGAAAAATTGAAACTGCTAGAGGATAAAGAAAAAAATAATTTATATCAGGAAGTAGCAAACCTTAGAAACAACGCGGACACAAAGGTTAAGACCAGCTATAACCGATTGATAAATGAGTTGGATATTATACAGCCGTTGTCCGCCTCTGCAACGCAACAAAATTCACAAAACACAATAGCTTATTCCAATATTAAAATAGAAAATATCGGGCAGGCTAAACCTGTTTTGCCAACTGCTATACAAGATAATGATGCCAGTTATTCAGGATTAAAAGAGGTAATTGATTTTTACCAGAGAAATTCTGGGCTTATAGAAGATCATTTGCCCCATATTAAACAGTTTCTGCAGCAAGTTTTTGATAATGAAAAGAATGTTGGTTTTGTACAACTTATGAGTCGGTTTATTAGTGAAATGAAAATATCGGCAATAAATAAAGAAAAGATCGTAAATGAATTGCTGGAAAATACTCCGGAAAGAATTGACAGCCAGCAGGATTTTTCTGTGGCCCTGAAACAGGCACTACTTTGCGATCAGTTACAGTCACAAAAATGGTCACAGATTGAGCCGAAGAAACTTGAACTGGCCAAAAAGTTTTCCGGACTTGTAACCGGTCTGGACGAGGAAAACGCTTTGACTATTATGAAACAGTTGCCCGGAGAGATGCAGCAGAGAGTGTTGGGGAACATCGTTAAATTATATGAAAAAAGTCAAAAAGAGGGTTCTGGCAAGGTAAAAGGCAATCTTTATGAACAGTTGCTGGATTACTTTAAAAATAACGGTCTTTTGCATTCGGCAATAGGCTCGATGCAGGCACAATCTGTTGCCCCAAAACCAGCCATATTTGATATAAAAGGTCCTCAAACAGGCAGAGGTGTACCGGGAGGTAGTATAACAGGTATTGAAGAAGAAGATTTGGCGGGAGTTCGTGCAGCCGGGTTAATAAAAAAACTTGAGTCCATTAAAAGCGATATCAAAAGCAGGGCAAATACTGTGAGTAAAACAGAACAAAGGAATGTAAATTATAAGGATTTGATAGCAAAATATCAAAGCCTGAGGGATAGCCGGCTCATTGATAACGAGCAGTTCGCCCAGGAATTGGATTCCCTGCTTGATAAAGAAACTGTGAGTAAAAATGATATTTCCAGATTGAATAGTATTCTAATGGAAGTCTGCAAACAGGATAAAAAGATACCATCAGCTATGGCCCAAAAGATTTTTTCTGTACTCAATACCACTAATCAATATCTGGGCAAGAGCTTGAACTTGCCTGAGGCGATAGTCAGAGAAGATTATACAAAAGAGGGTCTATCTCAGGTAAAGGATTTTTATCAGAGAAATTCCGAACTGGCAGATCGTAGCAGTGCGATAATCTTTGATTATCTGGAAAAAGTATTTCAATGCAATGATAATCCGGAAATAGCGGCAGAAATAGCACAATTCATGAAGAATCTCTTAATCATTAAAGACAAAAAACAACAGTTTTCCGGAATAATACTGAGTAATAAAGCTGCAGATATATCAACTGTTTCAGAGTCAAATCAGAGCATAAAGCAGATTGTTTATATTCAACACTCAGCTCAGGAAAACGTTATTGATTTCGCTGGCAATTTCCAGAAACTGTCACATGGTTTATTAAAGTTTATACTGACACAGTCATTGAGTGCTGCGGTTTCAACCGTAAATCAAATGCCGGCAGAAACCAAGAAGCATATTTTACTCAATCTCTGCAAAGCAAGCTTTGAAGCAGGGAATAAAATGACTAATAGTCATGTGAAGGATAACCGCTATGAAAAATTGTTAAATTATCTGGAAATTAACGCAGACAAAGAAACAAAAATGATTATTAAAGATTTACGCCAGCATCCGCAGACCTATTCGGAACCGGCCATGCAAACCATTCATGACCTGACAGAGTTGTGTGTTCATATCAGAAGTTCGGTGAAGCAGGACCCGGGACAAATTCCAGCTTTCCAAAGTGATTTTTTGTTCAAGATCAAGGAATTATCAAATTATTATGATATTTCTTTACCTGCTGCAAAAACTAATTCGGCAAATCTTGTGAATTCCATACAAATGGCCAGAGCTGTTATGAAACAGATAGAGCTCAGGAGTTATTCCGACCGGACTAGCCGTATGAACTTTGAGCAGTTGTTCATGGAAATGGACAAGATTGAATTGTTTTATGAAATCATTCCTGAGTCGCGTTATTTTATCGAACGTTTGGTAGCGGCTGCAGCTGATAACAGATATACTCTTGTTCCCAGTGATGAGATAAAAGAATTGATAAAGCAGTATCAGGGGTATGAACCTATAGCTCAGGCTTATTTAGAAAAAGTACTGGCAGGTACAGAAGACAAAAAATTTCAGGACAGGTTGCAAATACTGCGTAATCTATTGCGCGAGTCAGCGGCACAGCATAATAATGCGCAAATAGTTTCACTAAGCGCTATGCTTAGTGTGCCTGTGCAGGAACTGATCTCAAGTGTAGTAAATCAGCTCTGGAATAAAAAACAAAAAGAGGATAAAAAAAATATTAATATTATCGGTGTTATCCCGAAAGTGAAAGGTTAAGCTATGGCAATTTCCCCGGATAAAATAAAAATAATTATTCAGGAACTCAAAGAAATTTTTGAATTTTCTATGGGCATTAGAGAAGTTGAACTGCCGGTGGGAATGTTGCCCGAGGATAAAAAGCTTGTTGCTCCGGTGGATCAGGAGCTGAAAAATGCTTATAAACTTATGAATGAGGCTTTAAAGCTGTTTGAAAAACCTAAAGATATGGAAGAAGTAACCAAACAGGTTAATGCTTTGTTAACAAATCTCGGCCCTTTATCCATGCAGCCTGAAGCGCAAGGTGATTCCTTTAAGTTTCTGCTGGATAAACAGGTTCACGAAATAGTTCTGGAAAGGAACTTGATGGTATATTTATATGTTTATGAGAATGAAGATGTACGTCAGTCATATTTTCTGCATACATCCCATGACCTGTCCTCTGTTATTAATTTACTCCAGATTTTCCGGTCCGGTATGCTGGCCACCAAACAGGAAGTGGAAAATTGTGATGCTTTTATAGAAAAAATAAAAAAGGTCGCGGATCAATTTCGTCCGGACTGGAAACAGGTTTACGGGCTTAAACTCCCTGAAACGGGACCCTTTGGGGACAGGCTATATTTTTCAGACAGGGATGTTGAGGAAATAACCAGAGAATTTAAAAACAAATATTATGGCCCTGAACTGGCGCAAAAAATGGCTGAAGAAGATTTACATGATATTCTTAAATTTATTACAGACACACTTGCCAAAAACCCGCAGATAAAAGATAAAATCTTGAATGAACAGTTGTCTGTTATCCAGGATTATTTCAAGTCTGAGGATGATCCTTTACCATATATAATGGAACATCATCCGGAGGTCCAGGAGTATTTCAAACAACTGGTTTCCAAATATACGATTCGCAATAAACTTAATCAGATAAAAAAGGAGTTAGAAGAAAACGAAAAAGAAATGCAAAGTATTTATGCGGCAAAAGAGAAGAAACATAAGTTCGGTCTTATAAAAGAGGCTTTGGAAAAGAACAATGTCGAGGATTTTTTTGCTTTTATAGATGATAAAACACCTGAAGATCAGGAAAAACTTCTGAAATACCTTAAAGAGCAGCCTGATGAATATTTCAAAAAACGAAGTCATTTATTCGCTGACGCTATTTTTAATAATGTTCTGCTGCTGGATAAAGAGTTGGCCGGACGTATAAGCCTGCTTGTTTTTTCTGACTATACTTTGTATGTAGACGAAGCCATGGACGAAGCTGTTAGAAGCAAATTCGTAGAGGAGCTTGCCCAAAACATGCCCAGGGAAATGCCGCCGGAAATACCGGTGCTTAAGCCGCTTGATCCTCAGCTGCAGGAAGCAGCCAAAGTTATCGGCGAAGCTATGGCTGAGGACATGTATAATAAATATGAAAAGGAAATACACAAACTTATGGATAAATATAATCTGGATGAATTTCCTGAGCAGTTTGCCAAATTTATCGGCAGCCATCTGGAAGAAGAACTGGGGAAACTGGGAAAATTGGTATGAAAATAATTCTAGAGAAATTGGCAGAAGTACAGAATAAAAAAGATGTAGACTGGGTTTTTGAAAACCTGTATAAAAAACTTAAGGATGGAATAAGAGGATATTCTGTTAATGATATGATTTTTTTAGGACATCTTACAGGAATTCTTTTTACTTATTATGAAGAAGTTTTTCCGGATTCTGGAAAATATAATATGGTCAGAGACTTAATTGTCGATCTTTTTGTAAAAGAGATAAAAATGGGTTTAACCGATGAATTTAAAAATATTCTTTTCGCTTATCCACTGGATGTTATAGAAGGTATTCAAAATATGAAACCCACAGATGATCTGGAAGTGATTTTAAAATTCCGGAAAATAGAACAGGGCCTGAATTCCATGTGGGACACGCAGATGGCAAAAGAGCCGGCCACAGATGAGTTTGATGTTGATGGCGGCAAATCTGAAATAGACCGGATTTTCAGCGCTGAAAATCTCTCCCGGATTTCTGACAGGACCATTGATTATGTCGCTGAAACCATACAGAAACTAAAAGATAAAGTATTGCCTTTAACCAGGGATACATTAAAAAAAATGGAAGATGACCTTAAAAAACTGGATGCTGAAATTCTGAAGAATTCGAACGAGCTGCCAGCTTATGTAACAACAAGACGTTTTGATGAAGCCACAGTTGAGGAATGGATCAAGGTGCTGGATGATGAAAAGTTGTTTGATTATAATAAAGCCGTTCCTATAAAAAAAGTAGAAATAAAAGCGGAAAAAGTCGGGAAACAGCAAGAGGCCGCAAGTTATCAGTTAAAAGATATAGATGAAGCGAAAAACAAAAAAATTACACGGGATATTGTAAACAAAGAAATGAGTGAGATCAGAAAAGACGTTACAAAAAAAGATCTGACCAGGCAGGTTGACAGAAAAATCGACAAACTGCCGCCGGATTTGCAAAAAACAAAGCCTGTTGCTGAACAGTCAGTCCGGAAGCAGCATGAGGATAAAGTTGCGCAGAATTTACAACCCGTAAAGAAAGAAGTGCTTAAGCCGGAGAATAAAATTCACTATGATCAGGAAAAAGTTGTCAGGGACCTCAAACAAAAACACAAAGGGTCACGTTCAATTTGAAATATTTTTTGCTTCCCGTGTTTTAATATCACTTTCCAGTTGTTTTTTTTTGGAATAAAGATAACCCAGAAATGATTGACGGATAATAAATGCGACAACGAGTATGGCCAGAGCCCAGATAACTAAGAAGGCAATTATCATTTTTTCTTCTTTTTGTTATTTTTGTAGGAATTGTTAGAATCACCGTTGGTCTGTTTGCTGTCGGTGAGAGTTTGGGCTAGATTGAACTTGTCCACGTCCAGAATAAAAGAGCGTTTGTTTTGTTTATCCTGTTTAACGAATAACACAAGCAGTGCTATGGAAATTAAGAGTAAAATCACCAGAGGTAAACGAATTATGAAACCTTCAAGCATAACAATATTATAGCATAAATCTTTCCGGTTTATTCAGAATAATTTTTTCGGTACGGAAAAAATTATGGCAAATCCAGCTTGAGTTTCCAGCCAAAGTTTTCCTCCATGCGCTTCAACAATATTTTTAGCTTTATCAGTACCTTTGGAAAAAGAAGCTATCAGGTCGGAATAATGATCCTCTGCTATTTTTTCTTCCGGGTTTTCTATTTTTATCAGGTTGGAGTTACCTGTTTCTCGTTCCATGATATGCAAGGTAATCTTACCTTTTTCCGAGAATTTAATAGCTTTGCTCATCAGGTTCATTATCGCGAATTCCATTTGCCCGGGATTAATATAAAGAACATCTGTATGCTCATCAACGAGAAGATTTACCGGAATATTTTTGGCTTCGGACAAGTCCTGCATATTTTCAATGATTCTGTTACCGAATTCGATAGCGTTGATCTCTTCTTTCTGTAAAACTTCTTCAGTGCATGTTGGGGTTTCTGTTTCAGTAAGGGTTGTAGGCAGGAAAAGCAATGTCTTGTAAGAAGCCTCATCCTTCTTGCCTTTAAAGGAATAGGCGCGGAGCTGGTATTTTTTGTCCTTTATTTCAAAATATTCTTTTTCCATTATGCCGGTGTTCATGGCTTTGGTCATTAAGCCATTTTCAGCACAGAGCTGGCCGTTCAACAAATTGCCGCATTTTTTACCCATAATTTCGTGGTGCTGTAATCCAAGATAAAATTCAATTATTTTATTGGCATAAACGACTTCCAGCTTGTCATTAAAAATCAAGATTCCTTCCAGGATATTCTCCATTAGAAAGAAGGCCAGTTCCGTAGCGTTAAACATTCATTTCTCCCTTATTTTTCCAATATTTTAATTTCTACACGCCGGTTTTTGGCCCGGTTTTCTTCTGAAATATTTTGGGCTACAGGACGATTATCCGCGTAGCCTGTAGCAACCAGCCGTTTAGGATCCAGATGACCGGTATCAATAAAATATTTGACCACACTGCAGGCCCGGCCAGTGGAAAGCTCCCAGTTTGATGGATATTTGTCCGTTACAATGGGTATATTATCTGTATGTCCTTCAACAAGAACCGGGTAAGAAGATTTATTGATGGCATTAATTATTGTATTCAGGGCAGGAACCGCAGATGATAATAATTCGCTGTCCCCGCTGTCAAAAAAAAGTGAATCGTTAATAATAATACGAATACCATTATTATCAAAATCAGTAGAAATTGACGAACTGTAATCAGATTTTTTAATATTACTGTCCAGTTCTTTTTTTATATCCATCAATTTTTCGATATCATTTTTAGCCAGTTTTGCCAGCTGGGTTTTGCTGAGCAATGTTTCCTGCATGGATTTAATGGATTGCTGGTATTTAACAATATTTGTATTGGATATGGAGAAAAGTAAAACAAAAAAAACCAGAATTTGAGACAACAGATCGCCGAACATTAATGACCATCTTGGAGCGCCGGGATCTACGGGAACAGGAATGGATACTTTTTTATTTTTATACGCTTTCATTATTTTTCAGCTTCATTAAATTTTATTGAAACTCTGTTTTTTATCGGCAGGTAAGAATTAAGTTTCGATTCTATAATACGTGCGCTTATATTTTGTCTCAAAGCAATAATTCCTTCTTTAATAACATTCATAAGCATGAGCTCTTCATTCATGCGTGTACGTAATTTTTCCACTATAGGTAAGAAAATCAGGTTAGCCATTATCGCTCCATAAAAAGTGGTTATTAAAGCCAGAGCCATTGCCGGCCCTATAGACTTCGGATCAGAGAGCCTTGTAAGCATCTGTACCAGTCCAATGATAGTCCCAATGAGCCCGAAAGCCGGAGCGAAATTAGCCATTGTATTAAATATTTGCTGTCCTGCGAGATGACGTTCTTTTTGTGCCTCAATTTCAGCGCTTAGCAGGTCATCGATCATTTCCGCTTCCAGGCCGTCTACAACCATTGAAACACCTCGTTTTAAAAATTGATCGCCGATTTTGTTTTCTTCTTTGCCCAGTCCCAGGTTGCCACCCTGCTTTGCTTTAAATGACAGTTTAACAATTGCTTCAATTATTTCTTCCAGGCTTCGCACACGTTTACTGAAAATTTTGAGAAAGACACTAAAAACTTTGATTACCTGATGAAGAGGAAAACTTATACAAGTTGCGGCTATTGTCCCGCCGAAAGTAATGAGAAAAGAGTTGAGGTCTAAAAATTGACCTATCCCTCCACCGTTGTTGATTGCATAAAAAAGAAGAGTAAAGCCGGAAAAAATACCCAGTAATGTAAAAAAATCACGGGAATACTGTCTGTTTGCGTAACCGCTCTGAGTCGCCATGCTCTTCCCCCAAATATTCTAGTTCATCAAGCTACTTGCCCGCGGGGCAGCTCACCATCCCCACAGAATGGTGTGTTTTAGTAACTTGTTGGTATTTCTGATACGATCCGCCAGGATTTTGGCTATATTTTTGTAAATGATAAGACCCACATGATTATTATGAGCAGCCACATTTTCAAGTTTTTCCCTGGACAGACAGAAAATTTCCACCACTGAAGTGGCTTCAATGGTTGCAGACCTCTTAACATCAGTTAAAAGCGAAAGTTCTCCGAAAATCTGACCCTTGCCCATTACATTAATGTTGGCGCTGTCTTCCTTTTGTGTTGAAATTTTGGCTACCACTGTTCCGGAGACTATCAGATACAGGTCCTTGTTTTGCTCATCACCTTCAGTGATTATTTCATCATGTTCCCTGAATGTCTTATATTGGATGATATTGGCCACATCACAAATGTCTTGGGGGGTAAGTCCTTCAAATATATTATATAAAGGAATTTGTTGCTGTATCTGCTCGATATTCATTACAATATTATTACAACAAATAGTAAATTTAATGTCAATAAAAAGCCCGACTTGTATGGTGTTTTATGGTGAATGAGAAATTGTCATACTGAGCTTGACGAAGTATGACCTAAACTTGATGCTCACCCTTCGTCCATTCGCCAGTCGCATAGCTGGCGAAGCTCAGGGTGACGCGCGCTCCACGTTAAGTTTTTATTTGCTCGGCTTTTTAGTGTATTCAATAAGCCCACCGGCTGTGATAAGTTCCTGCATAAATTCCGGGAAAGGTGCAGCCTTGTAAGTTTCGTTTCTGGTCAGATTTTTTATTTCCCCTTTGGCAATGTCTATTTCCAGTTTGTCGCCTTCCTTGATTTTTTCGGAAGCTTCAGGGCTTTCCAGAATAGGTAGGCCGATATTTATGGCATTACGGTAAAATATGCGGGCAAAGGTTTCGGCAATAACCGCGCTTATTCCCGCGGCTTTAATGGCAATGGGAGCGTGTTCCCGGCTGGAACCGCAGCCGAAATTAACTCCGGCCACCATAATATCCCCGGCTTTGATTTTTTGTACAAAGTTTTTATCAGCGTCTATCATGCAATATCTGGCCAGCTCCATAGGGTCGGAAGTGGTCAGATAGCGGGCCGGTATAATAACATCAGTATCTATATGGTCACCAAATTTCCAGGCACTTCCTTTAAGTAACATATTTATTCCTCCATATTCCCGAAACGGGATTAAATTTTACCAGGGTCTGTAATATATCCGGTAATAGCTGATGCTGCGGCTACAGCAGGTCCGGCCAGATAAACTTCACTTCCGGCGTCTCCCATGCGGCCTACAAAATTACGGTTGGTAGTGGCCAGCGCTTTTTCACCTTTGGCCAGAATCCCCATGTGTCCTCCCAGACAAGGTCCGCAAGTGGGTGTTGAAACAGCGGCGTTTGCATCAATAAATATCTCCAGCAGACCTTCTTTTAAGGCTTGTTTGTAAATAAGCTGTGTGGCAGGGATCACTATACAGCGAAGATCCCTGGATACTTTCTTGCCTTTCATAATCGCGGCCGCGATCCTCAAATCCTCTATGCGGCCATTGGTACAGGAGCCGATCACTACCTGATCTATTTTTACATCGGCAGCTTCCGATACATTTTTGGAGTTTTCCGGTAAATGTGGAAAAGCAACCTGCAGTTCAATGTCATCCATATTAATTTCATAACTTTTTATATACAGAGCGTCAGGGTCGCTGGCATATACCTGATACGGCCTCAAAGTCCTGCCGCTTACGTAACCCAGGGTAACATAGTCAACAGGGAAAATTCCGTTTTTTGCCCCGGCTTCAATAGCCATATTGGCTATGGTGAAGCGGTCATCCATGCTCAGCTGCTTGAGCCCTTCGCCGCTGAATTCCATGGATTGGTACAGGGCTCCATCCACGCCGATTTTCCCGATAATATAAAGGATCAAGTCTTTGCCGGTGATCCATTTTTTCTTTTTACCGGTTATATTAAAGAGTATACTTTCCGGTACTTTGAACCAGGCTTCTCCGGTGGCCATAGCCGCAGCCATATCCGTACTGCCTACGCCAGTGGAAAAAGCACCAAGTGCTCCATAAGTGCAGGTATGCGAGTCAGCGCCGATGATCAGGTCTCCGGGGCCTACAATGCCTTTTTCGGGCAACAGAGCGTGTTCCACGCCCATTTCGCCGACATCATAAAAATGTACAATGCCCATTTCCCGGGCAAAATCCCTGAGGATTTTCACCTGTTCGGCAGATTTGATATCTTTGTTAGGCGCGAAATGGTCAGGTATCAAGGCAATACGATCTTTAGCAAAAACCTTGTCTACTCCGATTTTGCGAAATTCTTTAATTGCTACCGGTGCTGTGATATCATTGCCTAGAACTATATCAACTTTAGCCTGTATCAGTTCTCCGGGTGCAACTGTTTTTTTCCCTGCGTGTGCCGCTAAAATTTTTTGCGTTATTGTCTGCCCCATTTTTTCAACTCCTCCTAATTCCCTATTCATTTCTCGCCTCTCTCCGTCCTTCGGACACCTCTCTCCGCAAGCGGAGAAAGGTTAAAAGGTTTTTCCCTCTCCACAGGTGGAGAGGGATGTCGCGTTAGCGACAGGGTGAGGCGTTAATAATCCCTATTCCTGTTGCCTACGATCCGGAGGATCATAATAAACAGGTTAATAAAGTCCAGATAGAGCGTAAGCGCGCCCAGAATGGAATACTTCTGGTAAGCCACTTCATCGTTGCCCACGGTGCTGAGCATGGCTTTAATTTTCTGTGTGTCATATGCCGTTAGCCCTATAAATACTGCCACGCCCACATAAGAAATGATCCAGTCCATCATCGGGCTGCGCAGGAAAATGTTTACCAGAGAAGCAATGATAATACCGATAAGTCCCATAAACATTAGCTTGCCCATTTGGGTCAGGTCGGACTTAGTGGTGTAGCCATAGACGGTCATAACTCCAAAAGTAGCTGCTGTAATAAAAAAAGCCAGAGCAATAGACGCTCCGGTATATAGCATAAAAATTCCCGAAAGGGTCAACCCGTTTAGGACTGAATACCCTACAAAAACATAAGTCGCTGTTGCCAGGGACATTTTATTGATGGCTCCTGCCAGACTGGCTACAGCAATCAGCTCCAGTATAATCAGCCCGAAGAGTATTATCGGGTTACCCAGCACCAGTGCCTGCATGCCGGGAGAGGCAGTCACATAAAGGGCGGTAACGCCGGTGAGAATCAAAGCGAATGTCATCCAGCTGTATACGCGGTTGAAGAATTTTTGTTCAAGTGTGGCCACTTGAGTGTTGGATTTGTTGACCATATATTTTCCTCCTTATTTTTGGCTTGTTGCAAAATGCGCTTTCTGTGTCAATTTCGTCTCTCGCTCCTCGACGTATGTCTTAATACGACTGCGTCGCTCGTTTCCTCATTTCCTTGAAATCATCATTTCGCAACTGCGCCTACAGAAACGTAAATTTAATTATAGCAGATATTGATTTTTTTTGAATGAGAAAATCAAGGAGTTCTTTTTAAAAAAGAACACAAATTTATGCGAGAGGAACCGAGCTCATTGCCGCAGGTTCCTCTCGCTCTCTTCCTGGCTAGCACCTATACTTCAGCCTCTCAAATGGCAATGTCTCATTCCGCTGACGGGTCAACTCGTCTTCCTGACTCAGTGACCCTGCAAAAACTTCCTGTTTTTGCCACGCTTCATTCGTCGGCTATTTTACGATGCTTTCGCAACGGTGCAGGGGGAATCGCTGAAAATTAATTTGGATAACAGTTAATTTAAGTTATATTTACTTGATATATAGAACTTAAAATGTCCAATTCTCTCTACGTAAAAAATCTTCAAAATTAATACAAGGGATTTTAAAATGTTCACAAATGTTAGGAATATTTCTTCCATTTTTTTTATTCTTTTCTTCAGTAACTACAGTACCATTAATGGATTTTGCTCTTGCAATGACAAAGGGATCTGCAAAAGGGCCACCGTGAAGCAATTTTTTTCTTTCAAGATTTTGTTGGAAATGTTTTACCGAATAAATTTTTGTTATAAAAGATAGCTCATCTGGTGTAGGTGCAGGAAAGGAATCTTTATTTGTTTTCAACCAATCATCCAACATAACGATATGATTCATTAAAGCAAGTTCATTTTTTACTTCTCTTACAGATGTTATCCTCTTAGTTTTCAACATTAAGTCAAATTTCGCCCAAAATGTGGGGAATCTGGCAGAGTAGTAATGATTAAAAATATTAGATAATGTACATGTATCAAATACATAAATACTGTTAGTTATAGACATAATGTTCGAAACTTTCAATATTTTTTACTTTAGTATTTAAATATTCCGATAAGTTTTCTATACTTATTTTGTTTTGGTAGTACTTACTAAATGCAAGGTTAATATAGTTTTCACCTAAATAACTTATATTGGTGTAATAATAATTACCACCAGGTGTTTTTTTCTGGTTAATTAGTTTAAGGTCATCAATCCATTTCATTGTCATTTTTTTATAAAAAGAATTGTCTATGAGTTTTAAATCCAGAAAATTTCTTAATATTACTTCTCTACTCACACTATATTTTTGGGCTAATATACTTATATTTTTCTCTGAAACGATTAAATTTTCATTGATAAATACCTTGGTAGGAACTAGAAACTCATTTGCGAATCTATTACAGACAGTTTCATAATTAGCATACTCATTTTCAATAAAATTTAATCGATTATTTTCTCTAAAATCTATCCCTCCCTTGTGAAATAGAAGGTGAGCAAGTTCGTGGAATACAGTGAAAATTTGACGAGAAAACGGCATGCTGTTGTTAATGTAGATAATTGGGTAAAGTTTATCGTATAAACAAAAGCCAGAATAATCTTCATTATGAAAAGCATCTTTAAAAATAAAGATTCCTTTTCTTTCAAGTAGTTCTCTCCATTCTTTTAATGCTATATCGTGAGATTGCCACGAAAATTGTTCCTCATAGGAAATCCCAAGAAAATCACGAATATTTTCTACAAAATTAGATATATTTTTAGCATCACTAATATGGAATTTATCAAGAATTCTATTCTGATTTAAAGAATTTCCTTCATAAAGTTCCTCAATATTTAATTGAAAAATTTTGGCCTTCCTGTAAAGTTTTATAATTTCTGGTGGTAGCGAGTTAACTATGGTGCTGGGAAGAGTTCGAAAGTCAGTTTTAGGATTATCTTCATCAGGTATCTCTGGGAAGAAAAAAACTGCAACAGGTCTTTTATAAACATTATATGCAAGATTTTCAAGTTGTGAATAGGTGGGTGATTCAGCACCATTTTCCCATGCTGCAACTAATTGAATATCCTTTTTAATTATATTTGCAACATCTTTTATTGTTAGTCCTATAGATTCTCTCGACCATTTTAAAATATTTATATTAACAGGAAGATTTTTATTCATTGTGAAATCCTTAAATTATTATATAGTATAACAATTGTTAATGATTTTTTATAGTTCGGATTTATTTAGATATATTTTTATGCTATAGCTATCTGAATTTAGGTATTTGATCTTGTATTGAATACAAGTTAAAAATATCATTATTAAATTTATATCTTCAAACTCATCAATTTCTCGCATTTAACTGGGCGCCTTGCGAAAGAGCCGTAGAATTGTCAACGAATGGAGCGTAAGCCCGTCAGGACAGACGGGTTTAAGATTCTTTTCCTAAAAGAATTTAATCCCGGTTTCCTCCCCTGAAAAGGGGAGGTGTCTCGCCGAATCCGTTTTGGGCGGAATAGGCGGACGGAGGGGTTAGCATAGACAGGATGAGTTACATTCCCAGCACATCAGCATGCGTTCCAGTCCTGGCTAGAATTAATTGATTGTGTTTAGTATCGATTTTATACAATAGCACCCAGTTGTCTTTGATATGACAATCATAATAACCATTGTAATATCCTAAAAGCTTATGATTTTTATATTTAGCAGGCAATGACTTTTTATTTAATAGGCAGTCTAATACTTTATCGAATTCTTTAAAGTTATAGGTGCCGGCTTTCTTTAGTTTTTTAATATCTTTTTGGAACGTATTTTCAACAACAAGTGCAAGCATTATATACCTAGTTTCTTGTACATTCCCTGCTTATTTTTGTATTTCGTAAGATTTTTACCTTTTTCAATATTTATTATAGATTTTAGAGTTTTTTCCGGCAATTTGATTTCAAAAGGGATACCTTTTTTAAGCAATATTTGTTTATAAAACAATATGATGGCCTCAGATGGGGTAAGGCCCAACTCATTTAAAATTATTTCGGTATCATATTTTAATTCGGGATCAATCCTGGTACTGACCCTTGCCGATTTTGCTTGTGTTATTGTTTTTGTCATAATAGCTCTCCTTTAACTTTTATATATTATATTGTACCCCAAATGGCGTACATGTAAACATTTTATTTTTGTAATTTTTCTCATTCAACCGGCATTTTCTTTTTTCTCTTTTCTTTGTAGCAATGACAAAGAAATGAGAATAGAGTTTTGAATCTTTTTTAAAAGAATTCCTAATGCTTTTCCAAAAGCCTTAGTTTCCCCTCCTTTAAAAGGAGGGGTGGCATGCGCAGCATGACGGGGAGGTATGCTCCCTTCTCTTTGCAAGAGAAGGGCTGGGGATGAGTTATCCTCGTAGGCGGACGGAGGGGTTCGTTATTTTGTCAGAACACCCACAAAAGCCTTGATCTGCTCAGCTGTCTCTGGGCTGTCGATTTTGCTTTGCTTGATATCCAATGTCCCCGCAACCGCTTTGCCATAAACATTTTTCAGATCATTTAGGGCAGGATCACTGGGTGATCCGCCACCTCTGGTCATAAAGAAAGCAGCCTTTTTTATCTTATCTTTGTTTTGCAAAAGATATGTTCTGGTGGCCGGAGCTACTCCTGTAAATCCCCATAGAGGTCCGCCGATGAGCACCAGGTCGTAATTCGCCGGTTTGTTTTTTATCGGCTCAATATCAGTAGCTATCCTTTTCATTCCGTCCCGTCCGGCTATTAACCAGCCCATTATTCCCGATCTTTTCTTTTTATCTATGAGTCCTTCAATGTCGGCTTTCAGCTCTTTGGCCAGCCTTTCAGCCAGTTTTTTTGTAGTTCCTGTTTTGGAATAATAAACAACTAATGTTTTCATTTTTTCTCCTTTTATTATAGATATTTCCAATATTATAATATATCCAAACCTTAAAGTTTTATATCTCATTATTTATATATGCCAGAATTTTGCATTTTTCCAGGCGCATTGCTGGAACAACGTAGAATTTTTTTTGTATTCGCATTTTTACGCACCATTGCGAAAAGCCTCGTAAAATGGTCGGCAAATGAAGCGTGGCAAAAACAGGATGTTTTTGCAGGGGCATCGAGTCAGGAAGACGAGTTGTCCCGTCAGTGTAATGAGCCGTCACCATTTAAGAGGCAGAAGCACAGGTGCTAGCCAGGAAGAGAGAGCGAGAGGAACCTGCGGCAATGAGCTCGGTTCCTCTCGTATAAAGTTTGAATTCTTTTTAAAAGAACTGGATATGTTTTACAGTTCCAGAACTATAGTACTGGCATACCACTCATCATAATAGAAGCTGAAACTGCTGCCGAAATGATCGTAATTGCCTCCGATTATCAAATTTGTATATTTGTCACTCACCGATACTTTAAGCAGAGGATTGATCGCCTTTATCATTCTGGCTGCGCTCATGGCGTATTCATTGGCTATTTTGAGTTTATTAGGGTCCGTCTCATCTTTATCAAATTTAATCTTGGTTAAAATTAAGACTTCTCCTTTGACTGTTCTAATGATCTCTATTTCATTTATGGAACTTCCGTCAGTTAAGGCTGGACTGCTCATTAAAGACTGCTTTATCTTTGTAAGTTCATTATTAATATAGTTGTCTTGTATATAGACATACCACATAGCATTAGATTTTGAGGGATAATCTGCACAAGCCTCCCGGACCGTATTGGCCAGATTAAGCCTGAGATCGTCTATTTTTTTCTTATCTAATATCTCTATATCTATTTTATCGCTGAATCCCAGTTTCCCGAAATCGCGCGCCAGTTTTTCCAGAATGATATCACCCGTCAATGAGGACAGGTTACTGATGCAGCTGTGTATAGAGACCATAGCTGAAGTTTTGGCTTCCCTTAATGCAGAAGTTTTGTCTATTGAAGGTTTTTCAAAAGCCAGAAATGAAAGGTCTTTGGATTTAGCTGTTGTTTTTAAACAGCTTAACAATAATTTTGTTTTTTCAGGCCCCAGCGCTACAAGTTCTCCCAATACTTTTTTTGCGTGATTACCTGTAAAAATATTAAGGCCTGTGGCAAGCATATCAAGTTCCTGCTGTAAAAATTTGGAAATTTGTAACTTATCGGTAACTGAAATGATTTTTGTTAAAAGTTTCATATAATGCTCCTGTCTATCAACCAATTATCGATTGAGAGTTTTATTTATTTCACTAATTTATTTTCACTATCGGTAATTTTTATGCAACTTTTTCAAAATCATAACGATAGATAAATAGATAAACAGAAATCAATAAATTTAAGGAGATAAAAATGTTTAACAAAATAATTGCCATGACTGACGAAATGCTGCTCGATGCAGTGAACAAATTAATGAACTGGACGAACCGGTATTTTTATACTAAGGACAGAATAAGTTTTATCCTATTGAAAGAATCCAAAAACCTGGCCATAGAAGTTTATAAAAACGGTAATAGAGAAGGTGGTACTGCTTTGGTCAGTCTTCGTACGGCAAAAAATTTGTTAGAAGAACTTAAAGATAAGATCGAACCTTTTACCGGCGGCCATCATCACGAAGAAGACGCGGCTGAGATCTATTTACAGAATATGATCGAAAAGGCAAATACCCGAGATGATGCCTCGATTGAAGAAGTGGAAGCTTTGATGAAATGGGTAGATCGTCATTATTACGCCAGAGGGCAAATAAATTTCATATTGCTTAAGGATTCCGGGTGTTTGGTTATTCAGATTCCCAAGACAACATACAAAGAAGGCGGCGCTGTTGTGGTAAGTTTGAGCGACGCAAAAAGTTTGCTGGAAGAACTTAAAAAAGGTCTGGAATCCATTGATGGGCATCACAAAGAGGATATGTATACGGAATTCAATCTGCAGTGGCTTTTAGAAAATGCATTGAAATACAATATAACTATTCCGGCTTAATCTTTTTGTTCGGTGTTCAGGATATTAAGAAGAATAGAAGAACTTAGGGTTTAGCTAGACTTCTAATCTTCCAATCCTCTAAACTTCCAATAAGTAGCTTACCCTTATTTCGCTACTATAGACATCGGTCCAGTGCGACTCTTTTTTGCCCTGATTGGTGCTCAGTACCCGCCAGTTTAGTCCGGGATTTTCCAGATATTTGTCCCAGCTTATTCCGGAATAGTTAAAACCAAGTGACTTGAAATAGGTTTCCAGCAAAGTTATGGTAGGGCAGGATAGAAGTGAGAGTTGTTTGTTGCCTTTGGTTACTGTTCCGGGCAGTGCATACGAACTTTTTTCCGTTTGGGTAAGATTATGCAGCATAAGCGGCAGTTTGAAAGTATCCGCGGTCACAGATTTCAATACAGCTTTGCTGTCTTTGCCCTGCACAGCGCAATAATAAGCAGTAAAAGTATCCAGAATTATGGCTTTTTTAGCTATTTTTTTTAATAATGACAGCAGATGATAATTATCCGGTATGTAGTACATTAGGCCGAAACAAAGGACAGTATCAAAACTTTTTTCCGGCAGAGTCTCCAGATATTCAATGATATTTCCGACTTTAAAGTCATATTTACTTTTATTTACTTTATATACTGAAAAGTATTCACAGGCCTGTTCCAGTAAGACTGGCTCAATATCCACACCTTGCACAAAGCCGGCTCCCAACTGCAAAGCTATATAAGCAAAAGTGCCGAAGTGGCAGCCCAGATCGAGTACGCGCTTGTTTTTTATATATTTTTTGTTATTGTCCAGTAAAATTTTTGCCCGGACATTTACTGTTTCGTAAGTGTAAGGAACTGCCCAGCGTTTGGCGCGGGTGTCTTGTGTTAAAAAATGAGAATTTGCAGCGATATATTCCTTGTCCATTATTTTACTGCCAGCATAGCGCAGAAATTAAGATACTGAAAAAAAGGCTCAGCGGTCTTAAATCCGGCTTTTTTCAGCAGACCAATATTTTCCTTAATGGTATAACTTATTAGTACATTTTCCAATGCCTCTCTTTTCTGGCGTATTTCCAGTTCGGTATATTTATTGTCCAGCTTAAATTGTGCATAAAGATTAAAAAATGTCTGCTGATTATGGTCGGCCAGAATTTTTTCACTGAGCAGTATTATGCCTCCGGGAAGTAAAGAATCGAATAATTTTTTTAGAAGTTTCAATCTTTTGGACGGAGGTATAAACTGTAATACATAAGTTATGATAATTACCGAACAGGGTTCGGGCTCAAATGATAAGAGATCTGCTTCGACAAATTTTATAAATGGAAATTTCCGGCATTTCACCCCGGCTTTTGCCAGCATTTGCGCGGAGGAATCTACTCCTGTAAGTTTCATTTTTTTCTGAGACTGTGATGCTATACGGTACAAAGTTTCACCTGTGGAACAGCCAAGATCATAAATTTGTGTTTTTTCCTGATAAAATTTCAGAGCAAATTTGCCAAGCAAATACTGCAGTTCCTTATAGCAGGGTACGGATCGGTTGATCATATCGTCAAACACATCAGCGACTTCCTGATTAAAGGAAAATGGCGGGATATCAGACAGCGGCTTGCGGTATATTTTGTCCTGTTTCATGGCTCAAGGTTATAACATAAAATAACTTATGGGTAAAGTTCCTGCTCATCTGTCTGAAAATATAGTCATTGCGAGGAGCGTTGGCGACGTGGCCAGCCGTCGCAGTGCTAGGGCTGGTAAACAATCCTCTAAAGTAATAGGAGGATTGCCTGCCCGCCGAAGCCCTTGGGCGAGGGAGGGCCGCGCTTCGCTCGCAATGACTTAGAAATTTATTTTTATCAATCAATTACAGAGTTATTATTGATAATAAATTTAGCGCCTAATGTGTAACCATAAGTTCTGCTATTTAAAAGATAGATCCATTTTTTACTTTTAACCTTACTGCCGGAACCATTGCCGATTATGATCACCGGGCCTCTGGCTGTAAAGGATGAATGATTTCCATAGGACGGACCGAGAATCGAGATTTTGTTGCCAACATCTATAGGTTTCATATTCGCCCCGAAATAACTGCCTCTGTAATAAACAGCTTTTTTGTTCCTTAAATATTTTTGTAGTTGTGGCAGGCTTTTGCCAAGTTTAGCAGCCAATTGTTCATCATTATATATTTTCATAAACATGTCCAGCATTTCGCTTGGCGTTGGTTGAGGCCTGTTGATATCACGGCCCGGGGAATATTGTCTTTCGTCAGCATAAGTCAATTTTTTGAAAATAAATTTTGTAGTGTCCGGAGAAAAGGACCTGTCTATAAACGGCATATTTTCTTTGATAAACACTTTACATCTTGCTATAATTGGCCGCAATTTATCTACAAAGCCCGGTTTTACCGGTACAATAATTTGATAGTAGTCAGGGATAACAATTGGTGCGTTTACCGATTGATTAACAGCTAATACTTCTGCCTCTGTTATGGGCGGAGAAATTAAATCCTGGTTCAAGTTGGGGGCAGCATTTAACGGAACATTTTCGTTAAAACCTAGCTTTTCAAAGTCTCGCGCCAGTTTATACTCAATAATATTTCCGGCTTGCGCGGACAAGTTGCTCAGACAACTGTGAATAGAAACCATGGCTGAAGTTCGCGCTTCAGCTTCAGGATTTGACCTGTCTATTAAAGGTTTGCCCGAAGCAAGGAAGGAAAGACTTCTTGAGGTATCCGGAAACTGTATACAGCTTAATAGCAATTTTGTTTTATCCGGTCCCAGCGCAACAAACTCTTCCATTATTTTTCTGGCATTAGGTCCTGTAAAAATGTTGGCTCCCAGCTTCAGCCTTTCCAACCCCCGCCTGAGCAGCATGGAAATTCTTATTTCATTAACAACGGATATGAGTTTTGTTTGCATTAGCGTTATAACTCCAGAAAAGTTTAATCTTATAATTATCGAACTCAATTTTTATTAGTTGCAAAAAATAGAAACACAATTATTACGTTAACATATATTTACAGATAAGCGT
>JAQURL010000010.1 GCA_028715625.1 Candidatus Margulisiibacteriota bacterium
AACCTTTTGATCTCTGGGGTTTCATTTTTCTTTCCATTTTTCTGATATCTTTCCTGCTCGGCGTTTCCAAAGGGGAACAGGAAGGGTGGACCTCCACGTATATTGTAACCTGTGCCATACTATCAGTAGTAAGTTTCATCCTTTTTTTATGGGTAGAAAGTCTGGTAGAAAATAAAGTTTTTGATCTGGACCTGTTTCGCTATCGCAATTTCTCCATTTGCATGGTTATTTCGGCTATTCGATCTGTAGTATTGTTCGGAGGCATTTTTTTGCTGCCGTTATTTCTGCAACAATTGATGGGCCTGGATGAAATCCAGAGCGGATTAATATTGCTTCCGGGGTCGTTGGTAGTAGCCATGATGCTACCCATAGTCGGCAGACTGAGCGACAAATCCAGTCCCAAACTAATGTCCATATTCGGGCTGATCTGTCTGGTAATCTTTATGTATATGTACCGCAATATCAACGTCAGTATGAGCGCCTGGGACATTATATTACCCACACTTGTAAGAGGGGTCGGGATGAGCTTTTTAATGGCACCGATTATGGTTCTGGCTGTGAATTCAGTACCCAAGAATAAAACCAGTATGGCCTCAGCTATGCTAAATATCATACAACAAATCGGGGGTGCAGTAGGTATAGCAGCTCTTTCTACTATATTGAATAATCGACTGGCCTTTCACTTGAATGTTATTGGTAATGATATGAATCTGAATTCTCCGGCATTGACCGGTGCTATGAAAAACATAGCTGCACATGTTCATTCGTTAGGATACAACCAGTATCAGTCCATGTTAGCCTCAAAAACAATTTTTTCAAAACATATTTATCAATCAGCGGCTGTTTCCGGATTTCAGGATACTTTTTTTATTACAACCTTTGTTATAGCTATTTGTATACTTCCTGCGTTCCTGCTGCCAAACAGAACAGTACAAATTCATAAAAAACCCGAACACACTGTAATGGAATAATTACATAACCACACGGTTTATTACACCGTGAGACTTATCAGCAGGCAATGAATAAAACTCATCAAAAGTAGGTACTATGCGTTTTACCAGCGCGAACAGTTTCCAGATAAGGTTTTGTGTTACTATATGTTCAAGACCATAAAAAATAACCTTTTCATATATACCTGCGCTTTTTAAAACTTTTTCTATATCAATAATTTCCATATAGCCGGCCTGAACCTCAAAGACTCTAAGCCCGTCAGCCATTTTGTCCTGAAATGTTCCCTTGAGCCCGTTGGGTTGGTCCATCTTGGTTATCGATACAAAAATGTTGTCCTCATATATAATATTATTTATGAACATTGTATTGATAATATAAGGCGAAATTCTTCTCTGATTCATGGAAAAGAAAAGAGCAGTACCCTTGATTTTGTGTGACTTCTTATATAATTCTTCATATTTAAGTAAAAACTGAGATATTTTCATAGGATGCATATTTTTATATAATTGTCGCTGACCCCGGGTATATAAAAGTATTAATAAAAACGGTAACGATGCTATAACCAGCGACCAGAAACCGCCATGTGGTAATTTATATAAGTTGGCAACAAGATATAAAATGTCTACGAAAAATATCAAAGCTGATAATACCGTTTTTAAATAATTATTTCGGCGCCAGAATATCCAGGTCATCATAAAACCGGTAAAGGTCATTGTTCCGGTAACTGCCAAACCGTAGGCTCCAGCAAGATATTTTGACTCCTTAAATAATAATATAGCGAATACAACCGCTATAAATAAAAACCAGTTTACAAATCCTATATAGACCTGCGAACGCAGTTCCGTTGATGTATAGTCTATTTTAAACATAGGTATAATCCTGGTCATAATGCCTTGATAAACAATGGAAAACATTCCGCTGATCATAGCCTGAGAAGCTATGATTGTAGCTATAATGCTTAAAAGTAAAAAAGGTACATACAAAACAGGAATAAAGAACAGAACCATATCAAACAAGATATTATGAGCGCCAGTATTATGCAAAAGAAACGCTCCCTGTCCCATATAACTGGTTATAAGCACAACGAAAACTATGCTCCAGGCTTTAAGAATTGGTTTTCTGCCCAGATGTCCCATATCGGCGTAGAGAGCTTCACCGCCGGTTGCACAAAGAATTACCTCTGACAAAACAATAAAACTTGTAAGACCATTATGAAACAAAAAATTAAAAGCATAATAAGGGTTAATGGCTTTTAAAACAGAATAATCTATTAAAATACCGGTAAGGCCAATCAAAAATAATGATATGAACCAGACGACCATTACCGGTCCGAAATATTTGGCTACATGACTTGTACCTCTTTTCTGAAATGTAAAAAGCCCGAAAGTGATAAAAATAGCTATAAGCATAATTATCCATTGCCCGGTATTTTCAAGCCCGGGTATGAGTAAAATTCCCTCAACCGCGCTCAAAATACTTATAGCCGGAGTTATTACACCGTCTCCTATTAGTAATGAAATTCCCAAAAAGGTGATGAAGGTTACAAAGGCAATGTTTCTGCCTGATTTTAGCAAAGGTACAAGTATTTCACGTAATACAATTGTACCGCCTTCCCCTTTGTGGCCCAGACTCATAGCCAGCCAGGAATATTCGATTGTAACCAGTGTTATCATTGTCCAAACTATCAGTGACAAAACACCGTTGATGTTATAAGCGGTTGGTTTTAGCGTTAAAAAAATTACTGTTATGGTATATATAGGGCTGGTACCGATATCACCGAAAACTATCCCAAGTGATTTAACTGCTTCTTTAGCTTCCTTAATAAACCTGTATCGCATACACCTTCTAGTTTAACGGTTTAATTAAAGATTTACCAGTCATTTCAGGTGGTTGAGGTAAATCCAGCAACTGCAGAATTGTAGGAGAAATATCCGCAAGTATTCCGTCTTCCAACCGGATCCTGCCTTTTTGTAATTCGGTTCTTTTGCTTACCAGAATAATCGGCACCGGGCCGGTTGTATGAGCAGTCATCGGTTTTCCATCCGGTCCGGTCATTTGTTCGGCATTGCCATGGTCGGCTGTAACCAGCACAATTCCGTCATGTTCCAGAATTTTGGGAATTATCAGGCTCATATTATAATCAACTGTTTCCACGGCTTTAATGGCAGCTTTCATAAAACCGGTATGACCGACCATGTCACAATTGGCGAAATTCAGAATAATCAGGTCATACTTGCCGCTCTCTATGGCTTCTAACAATTTTTCAGTAACCTCATTCGCAGACATTTCCGGTTTCAAATCATAAGTAGCCACTTCCTTGGGTGAGGGTATAAGTATTCGGTCCTCATTGGGAAATGCCGCTTCTACTCCGCCATTAAAGAAAAAAGTTACATGAGCATATTTTTCTGTTTCAGCAATCCTCAGCTGGTTTAATCCGGCCCTGGAAACAACTTCTCCCAAAATATTGTTCAAAGATTGAGGCCCAAAGGCTACATGGGCAAAATCAAATTTAAGGTCATACTGGGTCATAGTGGTATAAAATATATTATTTAAAACCTTTTTGCGTTGAAAACCGGCAAAATCCTCCACATTTATTGCTTCGGACATTTCCCGGGCACGGTCTGCGCGATAATTAAAGAATATAACTGCGTCATTATCTTTGATTATTCCGTTCTTGTTGATAATAACAGGATTAATAAATTCATCGGTTTTCTGGTCCTTATAAGAATCTTCAACTGCCTGCAAAGGATCAACTGCAACCGGCGCGTCTCCAGCCACCAGCATATTATATGATTTTTCCACTCTGTCCCAGCGTTTATCACGGTCCATAGAGTAATACCTGCCGGAAACAGTCGCAACTTCACCTATACCGATCTCTTTCATCTTTTCCATTACCTGTTTCAGATAGCTTAATCCGCTGTCAGGCGGTGTATCACGACCATCCATAAATGCGTGAACGTAAACATTTCCCAACTTTTTCTTTTTGGCCAGTTCCAGAATTGCATATAAATGGTCCAGACTACTGTGAACTTTACCGTCGGAAATCAGCCCCATCACATGTAAAGATGAATTATTTACCTGGCAGTGGTCCATTGCTGCTGTTATAGCCTCATTGGAAAAAAAACTGCCGTTTTCAACGGATTCATCTATACGAACAATATCCTGATAAACAATACGTCCGGCACCTATATTCAGATGCCCTACTTCAGAGTTGCCCATTATACCTTTGGGCAGTCCCACGCTGCGGCTGGATGCTGTAAGTTGGGCATGAGGATAATTTTGAAATAATGAGTAAAGGGTAGGGGCAAAAGCAGTAGCAATGGCATTACCTTCCTTTTCTTTGCGTAATCCCATCCCGTCATTGATCATGAGCAGTACAGGTCTTTTATCGTCTGATATTATTTTGTTTTTTATCGGCATTCTCTAACTCCTCCATCTTTTTATATCACGTCTATTTTAACCGAAAATCATTAGGGCTACTATGAATAATTTCAACCCTAAGCTCCAGTTAAAACAAACAATTTCAGCTAAGTCAAAATATTATCGAAAATAATAATAAAAAATTGCGCAAAATATTCAACCATTTTTCCTGGTACTTATCTGAAGTTTTTAAATTGCAGTACAATGCCAAGGTCTTTATTTTTCAAAAGCCCCATGGTTTCTTGCAGCGTATCGATTTTAGGTGACGATACCCTGACTTTGTCATCCATGATCTGAGTATTTACCTTAAGTTTTGATTCTTTAATAAAAGTTGTGATTTCCTTGGCTTTTTCCTTGCTCAGCCCTTGCTTGATAAGCACTTCCTGCTTAACATTGCCGCCAAGCGCGTGTTCTTCTTTTTGATAATCCAGAAATCTTAAACTGATATTACGCCTGGTAAGTTTGTTTTCCAGGATATCTTTTACATTCTTCAGCTTCATATCATCATCTGCCAGAAGTTCTATCTTTTTGTCTGCCCTGACGACCTTGCTGATACTGCCCTTAAAATCAAACCTGGTGGAAATTTCTTTCATGGCCATATTAACAGCATTATCAATTTCACTTAAATCTGCGCAAGATTCTATATCAAAGGTATGATTGTCTGCCATGTGAAAAATTATACCACAAACAAATTCTTTTAAAAATTAGTTAATTTCCCGAGTAATTTTTTTCGATATATTACTGAAGAAAAATTATGGTCAAACAAAAAATCATAGCCCAGCAGCATGGTCCCAATCCCTTTTTCAGGATGGAATATTTATCCAATTCCCTGATGTATGAGCTGCATAACTCTATTATTGTTCCGCTTGACTTACAGTCTTTAAATACCATACAAAGAATAGCGTTTGCCATCGAAAAAGAAATAAACAAGGACCCTGACAGAGAAATTGTAGAAATTTTGAAAAAGGTCAAATCCCCCTGTGTTACAGAGCTGCTTCAGGACTTATCAAAAAAACCTGTAGTTAATCTCAGACATAACCTTGCCTTCAAGGCGTTGGTCCTTGTGGTCAGAAACTGGCCGAAAAAAAATTATCACGTACATATCAGTGATCTTATTGACGGAGAGTTTGTTATGAAACAAACAGGCGCAAGGCCAGTGTTAAAATACAATTACCGTACCTCCAGGCTGCATAATAATGACGACTGGATACAAAATACAGATCAATTTATTGCTGCCTATAAGTATGTTTTAAAGCAGATGCAGGAAGACAATAACCTGTGGGCACAAAGTCGTATAAATCCATACAAAAAATTTAACGGCAAAAGTCATAAATCTCGTCTGATAAATATGCATCCTTTTTTGCATAAACTGCAGTTAACAGCTCAGGACTTTTCAGAACATCAATACAATGAAACCGGCCTGAAACCTGAATATAAATTCCTGGCCAGTTTGAATCGCCGCAAATATGCCCGCGAAAACCCGCAGCATTTTCTGGATATTATTGATCAGCTGGTAGATATAAAACAAAAACATAAAGGTTCTCAGCTTGATGATTATCTATATGGAATTGATATCTGCGGCGGAGAAATTATGGACTGGGAGTGGCAAAATAATCAAAGAACAGAATATGGCTGGAAGCTTTTTGAAGCTTTGAACCGGGCAGCAGATAGCGGCCTGCAGATTGTTACTCATCTTGGCGACATGAAAAATTATAATGAAAAATATCTGCAGGACTTTATAACAAATCCCGAACGGATCATTATCTCCATGCTGGATTACTTTAAGTCATACATTGAAAACCTTAACTGTTTGACCAGAATAGCTCATGCCACGGTTTTGCATGACCGATTTGGAGTTAAGGATTATATAAAAGAACGGCAAAAAGCTATCCTTAAAATTATCAAAGACAAAGGAATAATCCTGGAAAGATGTTACTACGATGACATCAGGACATTAAAAGATCTGCAGTTTAAAACCCCTGTATACAACTGGAAAAAACAAAGCATCAATTTTGTACTTGGAATAGATGGCTTTATCCATGATACCAAAGGGCATTACGATTTTAAGACTGCTCCGGATTATGACGCAATTTCCCTGTCGCAATGGCTGATACTGCTGATGCTTGCAGCTCCCAAAAATGAAGGCTGGACAGTAAATTATGTTAGATCGAAAACTTCGATGAAATAAAATGAATTGGAAAACGATGAATTTATGAGTATACCTATGTACAAACTAATTGCCCAAAAATTACCAGACACTTCAATTTTAGATACCGAAAGTATCATCCAGGCCATTGCTCAACGCGATAACCGGCAAAATAGTATCAGTCAGATAAGAGAAATAGTACAAAAAGCATGTAGAATGATTGCTCCCAAGGTAAAAGATATTAGGGTAAAACACCGTGGTAATCTTAAGGATTTTACAGTATTACAGACAGGTCTTGGACCTTTAAATACTTTGTACGGTGACTTCTGGTATTATACTTTTAAAATCAATGACAATTGGGGCAGGTATAATGTTCTGGTAAAAGCTAATCATTTGAATGATGATAATATGCCGGTATTAAATTATGCTAAAACTCTATTGAGGATTATTCCGGGCTCCAGGACCACTCAGCTTTACCAAAGCTTTCTGCAGGAACACCCTTTTTATTTGATGGAAGCCATGGCCCGTATTAAAAACCATGGTGAAGGGATACTAATCCATATACCGGCTCATGATGGCCTGGGATTGAAAGAAACTTTGAAGCTACCGGCTCTTACCCTGCAAGCTGACCTGGGAGTTAGTACACGCCAAGCAATGCGACTTTTATATCCCAATTTGAATGATAACAGAACATATAGCGGAGTGTCTGCCATACTGAATTTTTTCGGAATAAAATCCGGCTCCAGCCTGCAGCTGATATCAAGCAATATACATAAAGAACAGGAACTTATAGATAATGGTTATAAAGTAGAAAGGCTAAGTGACGGATTAAACGGACATACTGAAAATCTAAATGTAGACGTTATTAAACAACAAATCAAACAGCGTATTGGACTGTCGGACGAACAAATAGATGAAAGGGTGGAAGAGGCGAAAATCATGATGCGTCAGGAAGGTGAATTAATCTCAGTAATTCATCACGATAAACAAGTGGAACAACTGGTAACCAGAACTGCACTGGGTAAAATCCAAACCCCTTTTGGGGAATTCTGGCAATTTACTTTCATGGTTAATGATTTATGGCAGGATTATAGTGTTCTGGTAAAAACAAAAGATAATCAGTTATCGGGAAAATTAAAACCTGTCTTTTATAACCCCGTGGAAATTATGCTGCGTATAGATTCCGGATGTAAATCAGGCCAACTTTTTCACGACCTGCACTGCGACTGCGGTCAACAACTGCAAAAATCAATGGAAACAATCGCCACCCACGGTGAAGGTGTAATTATCCATATCCCCAATCAGGATGGCAGAGGAGTAGGCGAAAAATATAAATTAGCCTCCTTGTTTCTTGAAGATAATCTACATATTAATAATCTGGAAGCCACATCATTATTGAACCCGCCCAGCCTTGATGCCAGAACGTACGGCGGGGTTTCGGCGATTTTGAAATTCCTAGGTATAATGCCGGGAATAAAACTAAAATCCTTATCAAATAATCCTTTAAAAAAAGATAGTCTGCAAAAAAATGGTTTTATTGTGCAGACTGAACATATAGAAATAGAAGCCAATCGCTTTACCTTGGCAAATTTAACAGCGAAAAAAGAGATATTAGGCCATCAAATAAATCCAAAAGGAGATTAAAATGCATAAAAAAACCATAGCGATAAATCAGGTGCCAATACCAGAAGGAGGAAATTTCAGGCACGATACACCGACACAAATAATAGGTATGTTGAATATGCCCACGAACATCATTTTTCAAGGCCAACCGGACTGGTTAAATCATCTGGGCATTCCAGGTATGACTGCTAATGACTGGAAAACAGTTCAAAATATCCGCTCAATCTATAATGAATTATTAAATGAAAAATCTCCGTCAGATGTGGATTTCCAGACTTTTGATCAGGATTTTAACGGTATTCTGGCTTTCAAAAAGCTGGAGAGACTGGAATACAGGATACAAAAACTTAGTTTTTACAAATGGCTGGAAGACAGAATGCTGATGGAAGCCGCAGCCTACTTAAAGCATGGCGTCAACATCATGCAATTTGAAAACATCGCGGCGCCATATCAATTCAGAAATAATGTGCTGATTGAAGATAGATTGCTGATGCATACTTTAATAAACTCCTATCGAAAAGAATATCCCGCGGTACCGACCGGAATACAAATACTTTGTTTTGCGGAAAACATTGCTCTGGAATTGGCTATACGCCACAAACTGTTTTATGTTCGCGGCGAATCTTTACTATTCACCGGGCACAGACCGGAAGGTGATACGCCGAATAGCGGAAATCAGGCAAAATTTTATTACATACGCAACCTGTTCAACGGACTTCAGGAAAAACCCAATATTTATCCGAAACTGTATGTAGACTTGTTAAAAAAACATACTTCCTTCCCTCAGGAATTACAGGATTTACAGCTGTGGCTGGACCAGGTGGAATTTACCAAACTGGAAGGTATTATCATCACCGGCTCGGAAACAGGACAGCCGGTTAATGAAAAAGATCTGGAGCAGGCCAGAAAACATCTGAACAAAGTTTATGAGAAAACCAATCAGCGCGTGCCGGGCAAAGGCATCAGCGTTCCCTTAATAACAGGCTCTGGTGCTAATAATGATAACATAGCCATGTATACAAAATTCGCCAACGCCATTATTGTCGGTTCCTATCATAAACAGTTCGGTTATTGGGAATTTGCCATAGATGAAAACCGTCTGGCCAAATTTATGAATGCTTTCCGCCAGTCATTAAAATAATATGTATACTAAAACCATTGCCTTGAATAGTAACTTTCCTGAATTCAAGGTCACGGGTTCAAACTATCTGAATAGCAAAACCATGATCAAGACGGCGCTGGTCAGCTGGCCGCTGGTCAGTTCGGCACTGCAACTTGGTACAATAGGCTGTTTTCAGTCTCATTTTTTTGAAACCCCCGGCCTGAACGGCTTTATTCAGGAATTGGGAGCTCATTCAGCTATTTTAAGTGTTCTGGCAGTGCAGGGCATAGGTTCATTTTTGATTGCAGATAAGTACGCGCAGACATTAAACAATAACGATGAAAATATCAGCTTGAGCAAAGGCCGAATCGCCTATAACACCGTTAAAGGGACCCTGGCTTTCTGGAATATTCTGTTTTTACCACCGTTAATAAATATGATCCCTTATATAAAGGATGTAATAGCCTGCATACCTACCTTTATGAAATTCAATTTTTATTACTTTTTATACGCTCCGGTCTGGGGCTTAATCTGTGTAGCTTTAGAAAAAGCCTGTAAAACTACTGCTCAGCCTTTTCTGGCACGATGGGAAAAAAACACCAGGGACATTCTCTTATTTAATAACAGTTTTTTAAAACTGCCTTCGCAGTTGCTAAAGTTAATCCGGGCTAATAAACATTCTTCTGCAGAACAAATCAGTACCGGTATAACAAAAAAAATAGTAAGTGATATGGCGAAAGATGTTTTTGTTACCTTTACCTACGCCAATATTTTGCTGTCAATGCTCTGGGAATATGGCGCGATATGGCTGATACCAATTATTGTCTGTTTTTTGAATACTGCTCTCGGTGTGGCCAGTAACAGAGAAAAATCAAATGAATAAAAAAATTATAGCTTTCAGCTCTGTATGGTGGTCTGGGAAAAACTATATCGGCATTTCCGCGATCAGCATAAATGATGTTGATAGTTGTGTTCGAACAATTCAGAAGCATACACAATCAACTCAATATCTATATGACAGATATGTTGTCCTGGCAGGTCTGGCGGTTTATAAGTCAGCGGAGAACAAACCTCTGCTAACCGGTAGTAATATGCCTAAACTTTCCAGATATTCCAATTTTATAGAGGCTGAAAACGTTTTAACAACTTTAAAAAGGGGTGGGGTATTAACCGCAGTACATTTCAGTGGGAAGCAAGGATATAAGGAAGCTTTTAAATATTTAGAACCTTTTTCAGAACTTATAAATGCCATACAGATTAACGATATGCCTGAAGATTCAGATATTTTATCCTTAGCGGCAAAAAATTTCCCTCGGGCAATGTGTATTTACGCTATTAATAACGGTATGTTATCAAAAGACAATATTTTTCAGATTATCAGTCATAAAGAAATGTTGATAGACGGTTTGTTGCTTGATGCCAGTGGTGGCAAAGGTACATCTTTACACTCAAATACCGCTGAACTCATAAAAAGTATCCAAAAATTTTATCCGAACTTACATCTGGTGATTGCCGGCGGACTGGGTGGGAATAATATCTGCAATATTCTCCAACAATTTAATTCTTTGCAGAATGGTCTTCATGTCAGCACCGACGCTGAAAGCCTGCTTAGAAAAGTTAATCCCCAAACAAATCAGGAAGAAATAGATCAGGAATTACTTGGCAGTTATTTGAATGAAGCTCGCAGAGCTCTGGTTTAATAATATTTCCTAGAACCTGCTATTTGTTGAGAAAAAATCTAATTAGATTCGATAATTTATATAGGTTATAAAAGGGGAAATCTGTGATTAAAAATAAAATACTGGCAATAACTGATAATACGACCGGTAATATCAAAAAATTATTGAGCAGCCTAAAAGATATTACTGCGCAGCAAAATAGTATAAAGAAAGAATTACTCGTACTACGGCACCATCATTACAAAGCAAATCACGGATCATCGATCTTGTTTCCAATACTAATGTCACCGGTTTCCACACTGGATACCAAATACGGTCCCTTTTTCTGGAGAACTTTTCTGGATCCCATTACCAATGACGAATTCATGGCTGTGTATCTGGGAAAAAACCTGGATGCGGTAGGCAGATTTATTAAAGGAGAAAATATTCCTGTCCGCCCCCATAGCGCCTGTCTGACAGGTGACGTTTTTCACTCGCTTTGGTGTGAGTGCGGCCCTCAGAAAGATGAAGCTCTGGAAATAATTGTGCGAGAACATCAGGGAGTACTTATCTATCTACCTCAGGAAGGACGCGGAATAGGGCTGTATAAAAAAGGGATAGCCTACTGGCTTCAGCGAAACAGAGGGTTAGACACTATCGAAGCTGATAGACGACTTGGATTTTCCAAAGATTTAAGGCATTATGAAGTAGCCGCCCAAATACTATATAAACTGGGAATAAAAAACATCCGGATCATTTCCAACAGCGCTGATAAAGCCCGCAAACTGGCTAAATATGGAATTTCCGTTACCGATCATATACCGCTGGTAAGTGAATTAGGGCCCGGTAACTTCCAATATTTACTGGCCAGGGCTTTGAAATCCGATTATTTGATATTTAAAAATCTGCGCAGGTTCCAAATCGCCCATATTCAAAATGAAGTTATCAAAAATTTAAACGATTTCCAAAGGAAACTGATAATAGATTTATTAGGCGAAAATAATATAGGAGACAATATAGATCCCAAACTTATTGAAGTTTTCAAAACGGAAAAACTTATGGAATGATGGTTATGCTTAGGAAAATAATTGCCTGTGATGAAAATATATTAGCATTGCCCTATGACAAACCTCTTTCCCCATATGCATTTGACAGCGCTGGCGCCTACCGACTGCTGCAGGAACCTTCTTTTGTGAACAATTCTCTGGAACGAGTGCGACCAGGCCTGTATCCGTCGCTGGGAGATCCTTTTATGGACGATCTGTTTAGAATACGCCTCAGTTCCTCATATATCAAATTGCGTGGAAAAAGCATGTCTCTAAGCGCTCTCGCTGATATTCCCAAAGATTACATTTCTTATCGCTCCGATCATGTATCGGACGCGGCCCTTATCGGCAGGATAATCGGCACCCATCTAAAATTAAATATAGCGCTTATCGAAGCTATTATTGCCGGCCATGATATAGGGCATACACCATTTGGACATGGAGGCGAAAGGGCAATCCAAAAAATTCTTGATGAGTTTGAGGTATATGATTCAACTTTACGCGAAAAAAGAATAAAATTCTTCAATCATCCGGCCCAAAGCGTAAGAATTCTGAACGAACTTAAAAACAAAAATGAGGGAATAAATCCGACATTTCAGACCCTGGACGGCATAATGTGCCACAATAAAAAAAATTTTCAACAGATAATGACCTATAAAAAAGATAAAACTATGGGGGAATTTCTGGCTCAATACAAAAATTCGCTTTATATCAAAGGGGTATTAGACAATCCGGAACCTATGACCCTGGAAGGTGTTGTAGCCAAGGTAGCTGATTTGATTTCCTATATAGGTAAAGATATTATTGATGCTATACGTATAAACAGGATAACCAGACAAGATATCAAAGAAGAAACCATACGTTATCTTATAAAATTAAGGAAAAACGAAAAAATTGAAGAGATCCCGCTGGACCTGATCAATTCCAGGATTATTCAGAATGTCCTGACTGATGTTATCAAGAACAGTAAGGGTAAGGACCATCTGGAGTTCAGTCCTGAAATTTATAACGCGTTGAAAGTAACCAGAGAGTTTATTTTGAGCTTTGATCCGGACATGGAATCGGGACTGCAACGTAAAATTGATAATATAATACGAACATTGTTTATTAAGTATACTGATGATCTGAAAAACAATAATACCGAATCAACGATATTTACCAAATTTTTAAAGTACAAGTCCATCCCATATCAAAAATTCACTGATCCGGGGAGGATGGCTATAGACCACATTGCCGGAATGACTAATGATTACCTGTTAAAGGAATTTGAAGAGTACACATTACCTTAATTTAACATAATGTATATTATGCGACGTTTCATAAATATCAATAACCAAGCCTAATAAACGATAAATAGGGCTACAGCGCCTATTCTGACTGAAACGTCCTCCTATATTACGATTTGTTCTATTAATACATGATTTAGTATTATTGGTTTGCCTTGAATTGAAATTTAAGCCATACAAGTTAGCCCCTGTTCAGTTTGTGGATATCTTTCTTTTTTGTGTATATGTGGATTAATTAGTCTGAATCCGATAATTCCGCCTCTTCTCAGGCCTTCGGCCAGCTCTTCTCCGCCAGCGGAGAAAAGCCTCAAGTAGACTATTACGTAGTCTAATACGAAACTTAATGTAATATATAAAGAAAGAATTAATGGAATTTTCTTTCAGGCTGTGTGAAGTGCTTCTGTTGTTTTCGGACAGCCTGAGAGATGCCACGCTTGCCCTGAGCCTAGTCGAAAGGAAGTGACAGAGGGAGGCGGCGAATAAAAGGATTATTTGGTCGAATTCAGATTAATTAGTCATAACAAGGCAAATATACTGTAAATGTCGTGCCTTTGCCTTCGATGCTTGTAACTTGAATACCACCGCCTGCTTCATCAATAATCTTCTTTACGATGGCCAGACCCAGTCCTGTTCCCTGCAGATTCTTGCGGTTGGTATAAAACGGCTTAAATATCTTTTGCAGACCATCTGATGAGATTCCTATCCCTGAATCAATAATTTCCAACCTTAGCATCTGATTTTTACTGGGTTCATCATATTCTTCAGACAGATTAACCCTGATTTCACGTAATCCATCGCCGGCAGCTTCCTTTTCCAGAATTGCTTTAATAGCATTATCAAATAAATTGCCGAATATCTTCAGAATTTGATGCTCAAACATTACAACTTTTTTAGAAGAATCCAAATGACTTATAATTATAATTTGCTGTTCAGCGCATTCGCCGGTATATGCATCGATCTTTTTTTGTAGTATACCTTTAACCTCAATTTTCTCTGTAGGCACTTCTTTGGAAACCTTGGAATATTCCAGGAAATCATTGGCGATGTCTCTTAAACGACTATTAATATTATGTATCTCCCCCAGAGTGTCCTTAATTTCCAGGTTGTTGGACAATAAAAATTTAAGATAATCAAGCAATTTATTTCTTTCATCACCGTCAGGAAGCGTATTTTTTAATCTTTGGAACACTTCCACCAGCACTTTCTCATTATTATCTATATGACCCTGTTCCAACAAATAAACAATCAGACGGTTCATAGAGCTTAAAGGATTACGCATATCATGCGCAACCTCTCCTGCTAGCTGCCCCATAGCCGACATTTGCTCTTCCTCAATAAGTTTTTCTTGAATGCTTTTTAATTCATGTAAAGCTCTTTCCAGAAGAATATTTTTATCCTCAAGCTCTTTACGATGATGCTCATTTACCTCTTTTTCAGCTTTTATCAGCATCTTATCTTCGATTTCGAATATTTTGGACATAACCAGCGCGCCCTGATGAACGATGTTGGATAATAGATTTATGTCCTTTTCGTTGAACTTGTCCCCACTCTTTTTTTCTCCTACAGAAATTATTCCTGAAACATTATTGTCATATACGCTGGCAACCAGTAATTTTGAATGAATATTTTCCATTAACTCGATCGATTCTCTTGTTTCCTCAGTTTTCTTTTCCGCACTTTCTTCCTTTAAATCATCATAAGAAAGAGTATTTTTGTAACCTTTAATAAGGCTTTGAATAATATAATGATCCGGTTTGATATGGACAATGTTTTTTACATATATTCTGTCAATTTTTTTATGCAAAACAATATCCATATTATTGGCGGTCAGATAAATAAAACTCGTTTTGGGTTTATTCAACATGAATATTCCGAAAGATTCTGTTTTTAATATACGCTCAATATCTTCATGAAATCTTTTTATCAAGACCTTGATATCTGTAATCTCCTGCATTTTCTTATTCATTTCGGCTAATACTTCACTATAGTTATAATCCGCTTTATAAAATATTTTATCAGTGGTTTTTATAAGTATTTTTTTTATAAAATCGGAAAAAAGAATAAAAATTGTCCATAAAAATGCACCAATAATAAATTTATATGTGCCAAAAAAATGCTGAAATTTATCCGTTAAAAAATTTATCAATATGAAATATGGTGAAATGATTAATAAAAAAAGCATAAGAAAATATGTGCCTCGTTTTATAATAAGTTCAGTGTCCATGAATTTATGACGGATTATGGCGTATGTAAGGAACGCAACCCAGATAGTGGAAACAAGTGGAGGATATTTGGTTAAAGTAGAGTCTTTCAGGATAACAGGGAAAATAACTGTAGCGATCATGGAAAATATAGCAAATATTAGTGAACCGATAATGATATAAACAACTTTTTTCCTGTCTTCCTTAGATCTTCTTATAATTTCAAAATTGATTATAATCCCGGCCCAGATCAATACGCCCCAGTATAACCTGTAAAGCGGCACTAAAACTGAGCCGGGATTAAATATAACGGGGTTATAACTGATTATATCCTTGACCAGTAGATTCCACGGTAAAACTATTAATATTAACTGCGGTAATGCCAGTAAAAAAAGCGTCCATAAAGCCTGCTTTTTGTTCTTATTCAAAAGCAATAAAGACATGGCAACATAAATAGGAGGTATAAAACCCGCTACATAAGTCAGCTGTAACCATAAAATATCTCTCAGGGTAAAAAAGAAAAACCAGGTCATGCACCAAATAGCGGAAAATATCGCAATAAAAGCTACGAGGATATTCAGAGGGAAATCCTTTGACTTATTTAATATTGTCAGGGAAAAAAATATATTCAAAACAGCTGCGACAATGTATGACATTATTATTTATACAAATTTAGCATATCTACTTTTTTGAAAGAACCATTATATGATACCCGTCGTGTTTTATATTATCAAATTTAATTATGAAATCGTTTTTAATATTATCAGGTATCCAGCTAAGCATCTCTTCCCTGGAACGATGGTAAAAAACCCATTCACCAAGCATTTCATAATAGGTCTTATGGAAAACATTTTCATTATCATTTGCATTGATTAAAATAACTGAACCTCTTTTATTTAAAAGTTGAATAAAATTCTTTATCATGTTCTTACTGAAATTGTCCTTCAAATAATCAAAAAAACCAAAAGAATATATTAAATCAAAATCCCGCAATTCAGGGTCAATCTTATTTAGTATAATATGTTTCAGGTCATAATTTAACAAGGTTACTTTAATGTTTTTTTTCTTGGAATTTTCTATTTTGGCAATCTCTTTTTTAATATAATCCAGTGCTTTATTTTCAAAATCTATCAAATAGAACTGACATGAGATTTTTAATCCTTCTTTTACCAATTCTGTAATTTCATTGGCAGGACCACAAACAAAACTTGCGACCTTGAGCGTACCCTTTTTTTTCAAAGCCATGCTCTTTATCTTTTCTTTAAGATATTGTTTTCTCTCCAGATTGGATTGAATTATCGGCAAATGATATACATATTTATGTATGATGTTGGCAAAACTGCTATTACTTATTTCCTGATCGCACAGATCGTAAATCATATTTGTTAAAAGGTAATCACCAGGATATCCTAATGGTTTTTCCAACATATGTTTATTTATCGGAGAACAAATAAAATACTTAACAATCTTGTCCTGTAGATATTTCTTGTTGTGTTCATAGATGTCGTTGTCAGTATTTTTTTTTGATAAAATATACAATTTTTTACTATATGAATCTATATTTTCAAATACTTTATGAGCCTTTAGTGCTGTAAGTTTTTTATTAATTTTCAGTTGTGGATTTTGTTTATCAAACGCATCACAGGATTTTTTTGTTTGCTTTAAATATTTATCCAGACTGTCAACCGTATCCTTAAATTCTTTGATATATTTTATTCCATCAGTTGGTATATTAGATTTCTTCACAGGTTGCATATTATTCCTTCGCGGGTAGTTTTTATATATTCTACCCCCCTTTTCGGTATCATTATAGTATCATATAAGCTTCTTTAATTCAAAGAGACCAGTGTTTCCGACTGCGGCAACCAGATGTGATAGGACACACCCTCTCCTACTTTGTTAACAAGAACGACCTCTCCTTTGAGCAGGTCAACAATCCCGTTCCTAATCATCCAGGTACCCAGCCCTGTGCCTTCTTTTTTCCCATAAGAAATATAAGCCTCAAACATCTTATCCTCTACTTCTTTAGGTATACCCGGTCCATTATCGCTTAGCACCAGAACTATGTCCTCATTATTTCTATTATCAAATTTGGCCCGATCTCCGTATTGGGTTATGTACTGATCATATCTAAAAACTTCGATATTAACCTTCCCTTTGCCCGAACCGTACCCATAAAACGCTTCTTTGGCATTTTTAATTATGTTTAATAAAACCTGACAACACAAAATATTTTTATCGGTTTTAATATCACCGTCATATTTATAATCTGTAAGAATTTCCAATTTATCTTCAAATTGTACGCGTACCATATTTAAAAATTCTTCGAAAAGTTTTTTAATATTATATACGGACAAGTTCAGACGGATATTCTCACCTTTTGCGTAATTAAACAAAATCTGCTGATTGGCGGCATAAAAATCCACGGAATTTTTGAGATTCATTATTAATTCGTTGACCTTGTCGGTCTGCTGCATTTCACCCAGTGTAATAATCAGGTCGGGAATCATAAGAATTGGAGTAAACATATTTTTCAAATCATGCATAAGACCGGCCATCATTTTATTACGCACAGTAACAGTCCGCGATTTTTCCAGTTCGATTATGCGCTTATATGTGTCAACCGCGTTTGCGAGTGTATCGCGGATCATATTCATTTCATTTTCATGATTTTTTACAATATAGCCGTGTGGCCGGTATTTTTTATAGATCTCAAAACCATCACCATAAGTGCTCTGATAGCCGGTAATAAATATAATAGGTATATTGGGGTTTTTTTCCTTCAACTGTTTAAATACTTCAAATCCATCCATGTCCGGCAGACGTATATCCAGCAGAATAGTAAAAATATGTTCCTGCTCCTGCTCATATGTTTCAATTGCCTTACGTCCACGGTCACAAAGAACAAGCTTATAGTCAGAACTAAGTATCTTCTGTATTGAAAGAAGCTGGGAATTGTCGTCATCAACCACCATAATAGTATCTCTGGGGATATTGTGAATTTGTTCCACTGCAGAAGAAGGCACAGTTTCCTGTTGCAGCAACTCATCAATCTTGTCTGCATACTGCGAACTTTTTTGTTTTACTATATCATCTAAAGAAGTATTTTCCATGAAGAACTTTTTCCTCGAGAACTATTCATGTTATACTATATCCAAATAATCTTTTTTATTCAATAATATTAAAAAATTATGGCTAAAAAATCATCACAATTCTGGGAAAAAGAAATTGAAACAATGAGTCGTTCCGACTTAAAGAAACATCAACTTTCCAGATTAAACACAACAGTCAGACAGGCAAAAAAATCTCATTTCTATAAAGATATTTTAAAAAAAAGTAAAATATCTTCTCTGAAATCCCTGAAAGATATTGAGCGGTTCCCTTTTACCGGCAAAGAAGATATGCGCAAACATTTCCCTTATGGATTTCTTGCTGTTCCCCTGCAAAAGTGCGTCAGGCTGCATTCTTCTTCAGGCACCACAGGTAATCCGACTGTAGTTTTTCATAGTAAAAAAGATATAGATAAATGGGCCAACCTGGTAGCCAGGTGCATGTATATGTCCGGTGTAAGACCGGGTGATGTTTTTCAGAATACAATGGGACATGGTTTGTTTACCGGAGGATTGGGATTTCATTATGGCGCGGAAAAGCTGGGCGCTCTAACTATTCCTGTAGGGCCGGGCAATAGCAAAAGACAAATATGGTTTATGAAAACCTTTAATACTGTTTGCATACACATTTTACCAAGTTATGCGCTGCGTCTTTCTTCATCTTTTGCGGAGGAAAAAATTAATCCTAAAAAAGATTTAGCCGTAAAAATTGCCTTCGTTGGCGCTGAACCGCATTCCGAGGCGCTACGCCAGCAAATTCAGGATTTATGGGGTATTAAAGCCTATAATTCTTACGGCCTTTCAGAAATGTGCGGGCCCGGTGTAGCTTTTGAATGTAAAGAACAACAACATATGCACATCTGGGAAGACAGTTTCTATCCGGAAATAATCGATCCGGAAACCGGCAAAGTTCTGAAGGATGGAGAAGAAGGAGAACTTGTGCTGACAACGTTAGACAGAGAAGCTATGCCGCTTATTCGCTACAGGACCAGAGATTTAACCAGAATCATTGCCGAACCATGTGCCTGCGGACGTACGCACCGCAGGATTGAAAGGATCAAAGGCCGTTCCGATGATATGATGATCATTAACGGCGTAAATCTTTTCCCCATTCAGATCGAACGTACAATCATGAAATTTCCCGGCATCGGTAATAATTACAAAATTGAAATTCATAAAGAAAAATTCATGGACAGGATCCATGTTTTTATTGAGGTGCACGAATCAATTTTTAAGGGTTCTTTATACGAACTGGAAGATCTTAGGAACAATATCCATGACGCCTTGCATACCGAATGCGGTGTCACACCCAAGGTAAAACTGGTTGAACCCGGCAGTATCCCTGCTTCAGAAGGTAAAGCTCAAAGAGTATTTGATCTCAGAAGCTCAGGAAAGGATGAATCATGAAACATCATTTAATGGTTTTTGTAGAAAATAAACCGGGCAAACTGGAAAAGGTTACTCAGATTTTAGCTGACAACAATATTAACATAAAATTTATTTCCGTATCCAGTCTGGGCGAATTCGGTATTATAAAAATTATTGTGGATGATACGGACAAAGGTCTAAAAGTCTTAAAAAAAGAAAACTTTACCGTATCCAAACGTAATATTCTGGTAAGTGTTTTGCAAGACAAGCCTGGGGAACTGCATAAATTACTGAAATTCTTGTCTGCCCGCAACATTAATCTGGATGATTGCTATGGCTACCCTCTGCAGCAAAAAGACAAAATAGCCATGGTCATTGAGTCTGACAAATATCCTGAAATCAAGAACATACTAGCCGATCACGGTTACGAAATTTTATAAACATTATATGACTACTAAACAATTACTTTCAGGCAATGAAGCAATAGCTCGTGGCGCTTATGAAGCCGGAGCGACCGTGGGAACCGGCTATCCTGGTACACCTTCCACAGAAATTCTGGAAAACTTTGTCCGTTATCCGGATGTTTATTGTGAATGGTCTGTGAATGAAAAAGTAGCACTGGAAGTGGCCATCGGCGCCTCACTTGCTGGAGCAAGAACACTGGTTACCATGAAACATGTTGGGGTAAATGTGGCGGCCGATCCGCTTTTTACTCTTTCCTATATCGGAATTAAAGGCGGACTGGTAATAGTATCCGCCGATGATCCGGACATGCATTCATCGCAAAATGAACAGGATAACAGACATTATGCTCTTGCCGCTAAAATTCCCATGCTTGAACCGGCAGATTCCCAGGAAGCCAAGGAATTTACTAAACTGGCATTCAAGCTCAGTGAAAAATATGATACCCCTGTTTTCATCAGATCAGTAACACGCCTGGCACATACAAACAGCATAGTAAGCCATAGTAAGCCCACAAACAGGCCACTACCGCAGGGATTCGAAAGAAATATAAAAAAATATGTAATGATCCCGGCGTTTGCCAGATTGCGGCATCTGGAAGTGGAAAAAAGACTAGCTTTGATCGCAAAAGAAAGTAACGAACTAAGTATTAATCAAACAGAAATAAATGATAAGAAAACCGGATTCATCACCTCTGGCGTGAATTACCATTATTTAAAGGAAATCTATCCTGAAGCTACCATTCTGAAACTGGGTATGATTTACCCCCTGCCCGTTGAAAAAATTAAAAAATTCTGCAAGATTATGAAGAGAGTTATAATCGTTGAAGACCTTGATCCGTTTCTGGAAACGCTCATTAAAGCTATGGGAATAACTAATGTGCAAGGGAAGAAATTATTTCCGCTTACCGGTGAATTAAATCCGGACATTATAAGAGGATCTTTATCAACAAATAAATCGTCACCTGTCTCCATTAATATTGATATCCCTAACCGTCCACCCGCTCTTTGCCCCGGATGCCCGCATCGTCAGGTATTTAATGTTCTGAAAAAATTAAAACTTACCGTATCAGGTGATATCGGCTGCTACACACTAGGAGTATTGCCACCGTTTAGTGCCATGGATACATGTATAGATATGGGAGCCAGTATCGGAGTGGCCCAGGGCATAGAAATAGCCAGCAACCGCAAGAAAAAAAATACCGTGGTTGCAGTACTCGGCGATTCTACCTTTGCTCATTCCGGTATAACCGGTCTGCTAAACGCCGCTTATAATGGAAGGCACTCGCTGATAATAGTTCTGGATAACGGCACTACTGCCATGACAGGCATGCAACCCAACCCTTCCTCGGGGGAAACAATCAGCGGCAACCCCACTATTCAGATTGACTATCATAAACTTGGGGAATCAATGGGACTGGACCAGGACAACATCCGCGAGGTAAATGCTTATAAAGAAGATGAAATTGAGAAAAATATAACCAAATTGCTGACTTCTGAAAAATTGTCACTACTGGTGATAAAAGGTTTATGCGTAATTTTTAAAACAAGGAGGATAAAACAACTGAAAAAAGGTAAATGAATAAACCCGTAAATTTATTAATGGTCGGAGTTGGCGGTCAGGGAATAATCCTGGCCAGTGACATTATCGCGCTGGCGGCAATTAAGGCCGGATATGACGCCAAAAAAAATGAAATACATGGAATGAGCCAGAGAGGCGGCTCGGTTTTCAGCCATATCCGCTATGGTGAGAAGATATATTCACCTGTTATACCGGAAGGCCAAACTGATATTCTTGTTTCGCTGGAAGAAATGGAAACTCTGCGCTGGCTTAAATATACCAATAAAAAAACCAAAATTATTTACTTCAAGAATGAAATTTTACCCGCTAATGTTCAGGAATATCCAAAAGGAATTGAACAAGCAATTAATAAAAGTTTTCCGAATGTCTATATTATAAAACCTGAAGAACTAAAAGAAAAAATTAGCAGCCCTAAATACCTTAATACTGTTCTTTGCGGTTTTCTTTCCAATTTTCTAAACCTATCTAAAGGCCAGTGGATAGCAGCTATTAAAGACAAAGTCCCCAAAGAAACCTATGAACTAAACCTTCAGGCTTTTGAAACAGGAACAAAACTGAAAACATAACCTGGTTGACGAATTGTTGACAGATTTTTTTATTCATGGCATCATTTATCTATCAATTTTCCATGTAGAGTTTATCTATGATCTGGAATAAAAAAGACGAAACACTTCCCAGCGACGAATTAAAAAAACTTCAATCCAAACGTCTGCAAACTTTAGTAAAAAGAGTTTATGAGAACGTTCCTTTTTACAAAAAAAAGATGGATGAGTTAAAAGTTAAACCGTCAGACATAAAATCCATTAAGGACATTTCCAAGCTCCCTTTTACCACAAAAGATGATATGCGTGACACATATCCGCTCGGACTTCTGGCAATGGATAAAAAAAATATAGTAGAAATCCATACCTCATCAGGAACAACCGGGAAACCTGTTGTGGACGCTTATACCCAAAATGATATAGACCTCTGGTCGGAAGTCATGGCCAGAACGCTAAGTATGGGTGGAGTGACAAAGAATGACATTGTACAAAATGCTTATGGTTACGGCTTATTTACCGGCGGGCTGGGCGTGCATTATGGGGCCAGACGGATCGGAGCCATGGTTATTCCTATTTCCGGAGGCAATTCAGTCCGTCAGCTTACTGTAATGAAAGATTTCAAGTCCACAACTCTGGCCTGCACCCCGTCATATTGTCTGTACCTTGCTGAAGTAGCCAAAGATGAAGGTTTTGACTTAAAAAAAATGAATTTGAAGGTAGGTTATTTCGGCGCTGAACCATGGAGCGAAAGTATGCGTAAAGAAATTGAAGCCAAATTATATCTTAAGGCAATTGATATTTATGGTCTTACAGAAATTATCGGGCCGGGAGTGGCTTCCGAATGTGACAAACAAGATGGCCTGCACATTTATGAAGACCATTTTTACCCGGAAATTATTAATCCGACAACGGGCGAAGTCTTAAAAGACGGCGAAAAAGGAGAGTTAGTTATAACTACACTGACCAAAGAAGGTACTCCTATTCTGCGTTATCGCACCAGGGACATTACTTATTTAATGCCCAAACTCTGCTCTTGCGGCAGAACAGCCAGAAAAATGCACAGACTGCTGGGCAGAACCGACGATATGCTTATTATCAGGGGTGTAAACGTCTTCCCTTCCCAAATAGAACAGGTTTTATTGAAAGTAGAAGGTATAGAACCACATTATTTATTGATTGTAGACAGAAAAAGCCAACTGGATTATCTGGAAGTAAATGTAGAAATGAATGATAAAATTTTTTCTGATGAAATTAAAAAGCTGGAAAAAATTGAGAAAAAGATAGAACATGAGCTGCATTCAGCCCTGGGAGTACATACCAGGGTAAAACTTGTCGAACCGAAAAGTATTCAGCGAAGCGAAGGTAAGGCGAAGCGTATCATAGATAAAAGACAAATTTAAGTCCGGGAGGAGACAAGTATGAAGATTAAACAAATTTCCGTATTTATTGAGAACAAGACCGGCCGCCTGCATGACGTAGCAAAAGTATTAAGCGATAATAAAATCAATATCCGTGCTTTGTCATTAGCCGAAACATCTGACTTCGGCGTTCTCAGGATGATAGTGGACAAGCCCGATGAAGCAGTAAAAGTTATTAAAACCAATAATTTCACAGTCAAGATAACTGAAGTCGTTGCAGTGGAGGTTCCTGACAAGATCGGTGGCCTGGCAGGAGTTTTGAAAATTGTGGACAGCGCCAGTATAAATATTGAATATATGTATGCGTTTGTAGAAAAAAAACATGAAAACGCCATACTAATTTTCCGCTTTGACAAACTCGGGGACGTATTAGAGACATTGAAGAAGAAGGGGTTAAAAATTTTGACAGAAAAGGAAGTTTTGTCTCTATAAATTTTTGAAGAAAAGGAGGGAAAAATGTTAGGATTAAAAGATCCGGTTATTTTTTGGGCTTACTTATTAACGATACTGAGTGCTCTTCTCTGCGTCATTTACGGAATATTAAACTGGAATAAAGGAGCAGAAAACGAAGGTAAAGAAATGGATGAAGAGAAAAAATGGGAGAAAAAAGATAAAGAAATTTCTGACAAGTTATAATATAACTGATTAAAGGAGGGAGGACCGTAATGAACATAAGTGTATTAGCAATTATTATTGTTTTATATTTGCTGGTTATGGCCTATTTAGGATTCCTGGGCTATACCCAGACAAAAAACGCTAAGGACTATCTGGTAGCCGGTCGTTCTGTACACCCCATGATAATGGCTATTTCCTACGGAGCAACATTCATCAGCACATCGGCTATCGTAGGGTTCGGCGGTGTAGCAGGAATGTTCGGTATGGGGCTTTTATGGCTGACATTTCTGAATATACTGGTCGGTATTTTTATCGCCTTTGTATTTTTTGGAAAACGCGTTAGAAAAATGGGACACAATCTGGAAGCCCATACATTTCCTGAATTTTTAGGTAAAAGGTTCCAGTCTTCATTTATTCAAAAAGCTTCAGGGTTAATTATTTTTTGTTCTATGCCCCTTTATACTTCTGTAGTATTAATCGGAGGCGCAAGATTTATGCAGCAGACACTGAATATTAATTACGAAATCTCTTTATTGATATTTGCTCTGGTAGTGGCTGCCTATGTTATAGCCGGAGGTATCAAAGGTGTAATGTATACCGATGCAATGCAGGGAGTAATCATGTTCGTCGGTATGAGCGTACTACTTGTATTTACCTATATGAAACTGGGCGGTATCACAGCTGCTCACCAGGCACTTACCAATCTGGCTCCGCTGGTACCTGAAAAACTGGCAAAAATAGGACATTTAGGGTGGACATCAATGCCCGCTTTCGGTTCACCATGGTGGTGGACGCTGGTATCTACAATCGTAGCAGGTGTGGGTATAGGTGTTCTCGCCCAGCCACAACTTGTGGTCCGGTTCATGACTGTAAAAAGCAACAGAGAATTAAATAGAGCTGTAGCAATAGGCGGGGTTTTCATTCTGGCCATGACCGGTGTAGCGTTTGTAGTGGGAGCTCTTTCCAATGTTTTCTTTTACAACACAACCGGCAAAATATCGATTGCTGTAGCCAAAGGAAACGTGGACCTGATCATACCTAATTTTATCAATGCCGCACTGCCCAGTTGGTTCGTTTACCTGTTTATGTTGACCCTGCTGGCAGCCGCTATGTCCACACTAAGTTCACAATTCCATGCCATGGGCACATCAATAGGGCGTGATTTTCTGGAAAAAATCTTTAAGTTTAAAGAAAATTCCATACTGGTAAATCGTATCGGGATCATCGTAGCTATTCTGGTAAGTTTAATACTGGGATATAAACTTCCTGAAAGCATTATTGCTCCGGGAACAGCGATATTTTTCGGAATATGTGCTGCTACATTTCTTCCGGCTTACTGCGCTGCAATTTTTTCCAAAAGAGTTACTAAACAGGCTGCAGTGTCCAGTATTATTATCGGTTTTTTAAGCAGTGTTTTTTGCCTTCTTTTTCTCCATAAAAAAGAAGCGGCAGCTCTGGGGGTTTGTAAAATGATCTTCGGTAAAGAAGTTCTGATTGCGAAAATGCCCTGGCCTGTAGTAGATCCAATAGCTTTAGCATTACCTGTAGCAATTGTTGTTTTGATTCTGGTAACCATGGTTACCAAGGTTAAAGACAAAAAACATATAGAAGCAAGCTTTGAAGGTATTAAGTAATTCTATATAGAATTGACTGATCGTAATAAAAAAGCCCACGTGTAGTGGGCTTTTTTATTTATTAGCATGTTAAATATAAATAATAATGAAAAGATTTCTCGACTACGCTCGGTATAACGTTTTCAAAAAATTTAGATTACTTTTATGGATTTAGCCGGTATCCAGCCATTAAGTTGCCTGGTATATTCAATATTTATCCAGCTATCATTTTTTTGAATAACCCTGACTTTCGCCCCCTGATGTATAATAAACAACGTGGCCAGATCATCGGACGGACCGCTTTTAACCTCTACCCTGTCGATGTAAACCAAAGCCTGATCAGGACTAAAAAAATATGATACGCGCGAGTATGTTAATAAAAAAAACAATAACAACAGACCAAACAGCATATAAGATAATCTACGGACATTTATAATTTTTTTTCGGGAATGTCTATAGAATAATAAACTCAACAAGAACAAGGTTAACAATATAAGATAACACCATATTATACTATCCAGGGATAAACTGTTTTTTAACAGAGAATAGGAATTTTGAATAAAATCTGCCTTCTTATCTTCCCTGTCTTGGAAATTAACTTTAACAAGTGCCAGATTATGAGCGATTGACTTGTCATTAGGGCTATATAAATAGGCTTTCTCATAATAATAACGACTGTTAATGAAATCTTTTAATTTAAAGTACGCATTACCCATATTAAAATATAGTCCGACTGAATAAACTCCCTCATTAACAAGTTTCTTATAAAGCATAAGAGCTTCGATATACTGCTCATTTTTATAGAAATCATTCGCTTTTTGAAACGTATTCGTACTTTCTGTGTTCATTGCCAGAGAATAACTAAATAAAAATACAATTGCTGAAAATAATGTTTTTTTAATCATAAAATATCCCTCATTTGTTTAAACAACTTAAGTGCAGTCTGATAATCATTTTTTATTAGTTCCCTATCTACTTCGGTCTGCGGCCTAAATTTTTTGTCTTCAAAATAATGCAGGGAATTAATAATTTCCGGTCCGGTTTTTTTACCGCTAAAATAGCTTTCCAGTAGCTTATGATTAACCTCACCGATTTTAATTTTTTTCTTTTCTGCAATATACGCTGTAAGAGCTGAATATAAAAGATTATAAAATTGTTCTCCATCTATTATATTTCTAATGCTTTTATTGAAATGATTTTCAGGGCTCTGAGTAAACCAGAGATTCTTTATAACTAATAAGCTATTATAAAAAAAACCTGTAACAAATAAAATTATTATAATAAGAAGGACATAAATTTTTAGCTTCTGTCCGTTGATATTATATATAGGCCCAAGCCCCATTTTAATATAATATATATCTTCGTTTTCTTTTTGAACCGACTGCTGCATTACCATATTTAAGGAGGTTTTATCTTTATACTTACCATGTTTTATATTAACGATCCTGGCAGGAGCCTGCAAAGTAATAAATTTCTCAAAATTCGGATCAAAATATGTCCATTCCAATTGAGGAATTGTTATTTTTCCAGCACTTCTGGGAATAAATAAAAATTCAAAGGTTTTTTGCGCCTTAACACCATCTGTAGTAAACTTTTCTTCCAGAGTAACCTTGGGATCAAATCTCTCCACATCACTTGGCAGTCTAATATCAGGCAAAGTAGCCAATCGCAGGTTCCCGTAACCGCTGATAACAATCCTGTAGTAGAACCCCTCATTCATGAGTACATTGTCTTTGTCCAAAACTACTGAAATTGTAAAATGTCCCACTCCCTGACCAAAATTGTTGTGAGACGGTATACTGACAACATTCAGGTTGACCTGATTGGAGCGAACCTCATAATTTGGTTCAAATGGAGAAACCGAATAAGCTATAATGGCTGAATCAAATGATGCTTTTCCGGTATCTAACGGATAATAGACTGAAGACAACTCATTAACCATATAATTACGTCCCTGGATTATTTTTTTATAACTGTTATTATTAGTTTCCAGCTTTGAGGCGCGGGTTAAATTTATTAACTGAGCTTCTTTTAAATTCGGTTGTCCGAATAAAGGTAAACGGTTGTAAAATTTAAGGACATAAATAATCGGTTCACCCTGATAATATTTCTTTTTGGCTGTCTCGGCTTCTAAAAAAATATTTGAGGCTGATTGCTGGACATTTTGTTGTCCTGACTGAATATCTTTTTGCTGGTTTGTTTGTGCAACTGCCTTGGAAACATTTACAATTATCCGTTCAGTTAAAATTTTTTTCCCATCAATATTTATCGTCATACTCGGAATACTAAGATCACCTTCACGTTTGGGCGATAATGTATAATTGGACTCAAGCACTTTGCTAACTTGGCCGTTTATTATCGACACCCTGGAAACTCTGGATGTTCCTATTACAATAAAATCGTCAAGAGGAGGCAAGGTCAGATTAGGCAAATCCTTATCGCCGCTTGCTTCCAGTGTAAAAGTTAAAGTCTCGTTAACAGCTATTTGCTTTCTGTCAACTCTGGCTTGAACGGACATTTCTGCAAATGTCCAATTAAATATCAGCAATAATATTAGGCTACCAATCCTGATCTTCATCTTTTCTATCCCTTTTATTCTGGGGTGTAAACACCTTGTTGTTATTAAAATTATCCAATATTTGTTCGGCATCTTTTTTAGAGTATTTACTGTCCTGTTTTTGCGTCTGTCCTTTATCTTTGTTTTCCTGTTGTTTATTCTGCTGGTTATTTTCGGAGCTGCGTTGTTTCTGCTGATTTCTATTTAATTTTAACATTTGCAGCACTAATTCCAAATTCTTTTTTGCATCCTGGTCATGAGGGTTGCTTTTAAGAGTATTGATAAGATTATTTTTGGCTTCGCTATAATTTTGTTGTTTGATATTAACAACACTCTGATTAAAATACACTTCACTTCTTAATTTTTTATTCTTGCTTTGTTCTAAAGTTTTTTGCCATTCTTTGGATGCTTCCTCGGGCTTACCAATCCCGGCTAGTGTATTCGCCAGATTGTAATGGGAAACAGGATTTATATTTTTCTTGGCTGTATTTCGTAAATAATTCTGTATAGCTTTGTTATAAGCCCTGGTCTTTATATGGTAATTTCCTTGCTGATTATTTTTCCATTCAGAATAATTAAAGGCGTCAGAAGCATAAGTGGTATTATGATAAAACATAATCAAAGCAAAAATCATGGCAATCATGCTTACCCGTGAAGAAATAATAATGGCCAGAACCATAAAGAAAAGGGCAACTGCCAGAAAATACTGAAACAGTTCCTGGTAGCCCGCAACTTTTACTTCGACCAGGGATTTTTCCTTTTCAATGTTTTCTATATTGCTGACAATCGTACTTAAATTAAAAGAAGTCTGGTCTACAAAATATACCTGTCCTCCTGTTTGCCTGGCTATGTCCGTTAACACATCCCCATGTAATCTGGAAATTATTGGGTTGCCCTGTTTATCTTTTTTGTAATCAACAATATTACCTTTTTCATCAAAAACCGGAATAGGCGCTCCGGCTTCGGACCCTATCCCTATGCAATATACAATTATTCCTCTTTTTTTCATTTCATTTATGACCGATTCCAGGGCAGAGCTATGATCCTCGCCGTCCGTCAGCAAAATTACAAGCTTTTTAAAATCTGGCGGCGATGGTTTTAAAGCTGTTTCAGCTGTTCGTAAAGCATCAAAAAAATTTGTGCCTTTGCTGGAAATATAGTCAGGTTGAATATCGTTCAGCAACAATTTAATAGCGCCGTAATCTACTGTCATCGGTACCTGTAATAAAGCCTGTCCGCTAAAAAGTACCAAAGCTGTCCTGTATGCCGGCAAATGATTAAGCAGGCTGGAAATCTCCTGCTTGGCCCTGGTTAAACGGTCCGGATAAATATCTCTGGACAGCATACTTGGCGAAATATCCATAGCCAGCACAATGTCCATTTTAAAAGTTTCCGTTTTATCTTTCTGGATGGGTAGGACAGGTCTTAAAAGAACTAACATTATCAAGAAAACCGCCAACAAATGGAAGATTAATTTTATCTTTATTTTTCGTAAAGAAACGGGATAAATTCCGGCCAGGAGTCGGGTATCTATTGTTTTTATAACCTTTTTTTGTCGGGAATAGAAATAAAGGAATATTCCTATCAGCAGTATAACAACCGGCAAATAAATATATATTGATTTAAAATATAAAAATTCCATTATCTGTTTACCTTTAAAAAATAAAAATCATACACTAAATAAATGATATAGAAAATAAATCCTAAAAAAGCAAAAATAAAATATTCAGAACGGAATTTAACTGTTGTTTTGGTTTCTATTTTAGTTCTTTCCAGCCGGTCGATATATTGATAAACCTGGGATAAAGATTCGGCATCTATTGCCCTGAAGTAAATTCCACCAGTAATGTCAGCAATTTTCTTGAGGGTTTCTTCATCAAGTTTGGTCAGATAAATAGAACCGTCAGGATTTCTGTAGTATTGTTTACCAAAAACCGGATGGATATAGGGAACAGGTGCTCCTCCCGGTTTGCCAATACCTATGGTATATACTTTTATGCCTACAGCGGCTGCAAGATGAGCTGCAGTTATGGGGTCAACATCGCCGGTATTGCTCTCGCCGTCTGTCGATAAAATAATAATTTTCGATTTTGTAGCGGAATTCCTTAAATGATTTACGGCTTTAACAATAGCGTCGCCAATTGCTGTTTGTCCTTCGATCTGTCCGATTTCCAGAGAATTTATCTGGTTTTGCAGCAAAGCGTAGTCCACAGTCAATGGAGACATAAGAAAGGCATAGGTGCCAAAAACAACAGCGCCTATAAGATCGTTGTCCCGATGACGGATAAAGTCTGAAATTACTTTTTTGGAAACCGTGATCCGGTTTTTCGGCACAAAATCCTCAGCTTCCATGCTTCCGGATAGATCTATAGCCAGCATTATACTAATACCCTCTACATTGGTTTTTTGATTGGTAAGCATTTTTTGAGGATTGGCCAGGGCAATCATTAATAAAATAAGTGCCAGGCAAAAAATAATAACAGGCAGATAATACCTGATTTTATTTTTTTTAATCTCCTTGTCATTTAACGGCAGTAAAATATCGGATGGTATTCGCAACTGCAGCTTGTTCCTGTTAATAAAGAATACTACAAGCACCAAAAGAAAAGGAATAATAAAAAGCAGTCTAAAATGACTGAAGTTCATTGTCCGGCTCCTTTTGTTGTTTTAAATATTCTTCTATAAGCTCGAGAAGTGATTCTGTCAATTTTATTTTTCCTTTGGCCTCACTTGGCGATAAACTGTTATTTGCGTACTTTACAGGGTCAAGGCTGATAAAGTAAGAATAAAGAGCATCGGTGTTTTCTTTTGACAGGTAATCAGGCAGCTTGCTTTTAATCTCATAGGTAGTGCTTTCCAAAAAAGGAAAATCAAAAACCGAGCTAAGATATTCTTTCATAATAAATGACAGGCGGAAGCAGTATTCTTTTAAATCCTTTTGCCATACGTTCTCACTTTGTAACGCCTGCAGTTTTTGCAGGGCCAACTGATAGGCGTTTAATTTCAGCTGTTCCTGTTCTTCCTTAGCAGTGGGCTTTTTATTTAACTTCTCACGAAATTTGAAAATTGCAGTAACAATAGCGCCAATTATTATAAGTACTGCCAGATAATTCCACCATTTGAGCCTAATATTTTCCTGTGGTTTGAAGTTCAGGATAAAATCTCTGGTTCCCTGCCTGTCAAAGGCAGAAACTACATTGATTGTAAGTGGAGTAAAAACAATATTTTCAGTCCCAGCTATTATTGTGAGGGTGGGAATCTTCTGTATACCCAGTTCAAAGAAGGAAAGCTGGTAACTTTTTTTAATCTGCTTCTCAGTTTGGAAATAATTCTGTGATAAAACAACCAAAGCAGTATTATCCGAAAAATTCTCCACAAAGTTCAGGGAACGGCCTTTAAGAAAATTTATGTCAAAATTAACTGTATAATTCAAATCCTCACCCAGGGTGACGTTTCTTTTATTAATTTCAACTTCAGCTCCAGGTATGGCAAAAACCAAAGAACATATCAAAAGAAAAAAGACAAAAAAATTAGCAGCCCCTCTCATACCTGCCCCTTAAAATAATTCAACAAAACCGGCAAATAGGGCTTATCGGTATAAATAGCCATGGGTTCAATACGAGCCTGTCTGAACATTTTTTTTAATTGAGATTTCCTGTTTTCTATATGCTGCGAATAATCCTTTACCCATTTCCCGGAAGATGAATTGATAATAAATTCCCTGCCCGACTCCATATCCAGAAACCGCAAATATGGAAAACCCTTAATGTTCTCTTCAAACAGGTCCTGCAGCCAGATTGGAACAAGCTGGTGCTTTCTGGATGTAAATTTCAGGGCATCCGAATATCCCTTAGCCAGAAAATCCGATATTAATATAACCACTGCCTGTCTCTTCTGGATTTGATTAAAATAACCCAAAGCAGCGGCGATATCGGTACTACCGCCTTGTTCATCAGGCTTAAAATCAATAATATCATAAATGATCTTCAGGACCTGTTTTTTCCCCTTTGCCGGTTTAACATATTTATAAACTTTGTCCGCAAAGATGAGTAGTCCGACTTTATCGTTGTTAGTTATTGCTGAAAAGGCAAAAATTGCTGCTAACTCGGTCAAAAGATCACGCTTTATCTGGTTTCTTGTACCGAATAAAAGGCTTTTGGATAAATCGATCAGCAGGAACACGGTAAGCTCCCGTTCTTCGTGATTCACCTTCACAAATGGCTTATCCATCCTGGAAGTAACATTCCAGTCAATCAGACGGATATCGTCACCATACTGATACTCTCTTACTTCACTGAATTCTATACCTTTACCTTTGAAAGCACTGTGATATTCTCCAAGAAATAAGGTGTTTACTATCTTGCGGCTTTTAATTTCTATCTTCCGTACTTTTTTAAGCAGCTCTTTTACTTCCATAGCTTAAACCACTAATCCACACATTAACTCATTTACACTAAACCCACTCACTTCTCACCATTCACTTTTCACTTTTTACGGTACTTCTATCTCCCTGATTACATCATCAATTAAATTTTCCACAACAACCTGTTCAGCTTCAGCTTCATAAGAAAGAATTACCCTGTGACGCAAAACATCTTTAGCTATAATCTTGATATCGTCAGGAATCACATACCCTCTTTGTTGCATAAGAGCCATTGCCTTGGCTGCCTGCATCAGATAAATAGATGCTCTGGGTGAAGCGCCGAAATCAATAAGATTTTTAACTTTGGCCAATCCGTAATTTTCAGGTTCCCTGGTAGCAAAAACTATATCTACTATGTAACTTTTTAGCTTGGGATCAATATATACTTCCCTGGTTATCTGCTGTAAACGCAAAATGTCCTGCAGAGTTAATATAGAATTAACCTGACTTTCAAAATTTGTTTCCATAAGATCAAGGATGTCTTTTTCTTCCTTTTTGGAGGGATAAGTTACCTTGATTTTAAGCATAAACCTGTCTACCTGAGCTTCAGGTAAAGGATAGGTTCCTTCCTGTTCAATAGGATTTTGTGTTGCGAGTACCATAAAGGGATTGGGCAATGTATAGGAATCATCACTTATCGTCACCTGCTTTTCCTGCATGGCCTCTAATAATGCGGATTGCACCTTGGCAGGAGAACGGTTTATTTCATCAGCCAGAATAATATTCGCGAAAACCGGACCTTTCTTGGTAAAAAACTCTGTGGTCTTCTGATTGTAAATCATAGTACCTATAATATCTGCAGGCAACAGGTCCGGGGTAAACTGAATTCTTTTATAAGTACCGCTTATAACTCTGGCTATTGTTTTAATAGTTAATGTTTTAGCCAGACCGGGTACTCCTTCCAAAAGCACGTGTCCCCCGCTGATCAAAGCAATTATTATCCGCTCGATCATATCCTCCTGACCAATAATAACTTTTTTAATTTCTTCTTTAATTTTAGTTAATAAGATCGTTTCCTGTTCGATTTTTTTATTCAGTTCTTCGATGTTAACCATATATTCCCCCTTTCATAAGCTGTAATCAGGATGTTTTTGCTCCGGTAGTACCTGAATCCTTAGACGGCTTTGCCAAAGGAGCAACATCTGATTTTTTGGATTTATAATCATTAATATGAAAACCTGTACCTTTAAAGGCAATGCCGACATTGGAAGATATAATCCTTGAGGTTTGGCCCTGGCAGACAGGACATATTTTTACGGGTTCTTCAGTCATGCTTTGACGTTTTTCAAATTCATGAGCACATTTTTCGCATCTATAGTGATATCTGGGCATCAGCGTCCTCCAAAATCAACCGTGTTCAACGGGATTTAATTATAGCAACTCAATTCTTTATTTTCAACAGCTCTATCCGCTAAACTTTATATCTTTTTACCTTCAATTTAAATCCTTAATCCTTAATCCTTAAACTTTAAACCTCTTCACACTTCGTCTGGACTCAGTATGACATTACAGCCCCGGGCACCCTTTAAACCCTAAGCCTTCAACCTCCAACTAATTAAAGCCTTCTTTACCTCTGAGCAGCACAAAGCGAACACCAACAGACTGCCCTACTTTCTTGAGATTTCCATTTATTTTCTGATAGGTATTCAAGTACTGATTAAAGGAATTTCCTTCCGGTATCACGATTATTCCACGCTCCTTTAACAGATCAATCCATATGGCGGGTATTTCCGGTGCCGCTGCAGTTACAATAATTTTGTCGAATTTTTTATTCTTGAATATTAAAGCTGAACCATCATCATGAATTACTTTAACATTAATGATGCCCAGATTATCAAGATTTTCCTGAGCTGATTTGGCTAATGAAGCAATAATCTCTACACTTGTCACATTTTTTACCATTCGGGACAATATCGCGGACTGATATCCCGAACCGGCCCCTATTTCCAATACCTGGTCAGTACGTTTAGGGTCGAGAAGCTGGGTCATGAGGGCGACAATATAGGGCTGAGAAATTGTCTGACCATGACCTATAGGGACAGGCCCATCTTCATAAGCATTGGCCCGTTCCATTTCGGGAATAAAATTTTCACGCGGAATTTCGAGAAAGGCATTTATAATTCTTGTATCATAAATCCCCCGACGCTTCAGCTGATGCTCCACCATCAGTTCTCTTTGTTTTTTGGAATCAAAGAACATAGAGCATTATAACACAATGATAAAAGCAGTGCTCAAGAGATTATAGTTGTCAATTTTATGATTTCTTTGCATAATAAAGATTATGGCTAAAAAAATTAAACAGCCAATCAATATTTCCGAATTAAGCCGCCATAAAATTGCTGTATTCGGTGACGTTATGCTGGATAAATATTTCCGTGGTTCTGTATCCCGTATTTCCCCTGAAGCACCTGTTCCCGTTGTAAAAGTAAATAAAGAAACATCCACACTTGGCGGGGCCGGAAATGTCGCGCATAATATTGCCACTTTAAATATGGCTGCTGTTCTTCTAGGTTTTACAGGAAAAGACCAGCATGCCAGAGATCTGAGTGCTCTGGCAAAAAAAGCTAATGTGAACCTGCAAACTGTAACGACTGATAACCCTACAGTCACCAAAATAAGAGTGCTTGGTGAACATCAGCAGATTACAAGGCTGGATTTTGAGGAACCACTAAATATTACGAAAAACCTTATTGAACAAACAAAAAAACAACTGGGTATGTCCGGACAAATACAAGCCATTATCATCTCCGATTATAATAAAGGAGCCTGTAGTCCGGCTCTATGCAAAATGATAATCGGCTATGCCAAGGCGAAAAATATCCCGGTGCTGATCGATCCCAAAGGACAGGACTGGGACAAATACGACGGTGCGTTTCTGGTAACTCCAAATGTTAAGGAAGTGGAACAAATTCTGAAGACTCCGGTAAGCAATGAAGACAAGTCTATAGAAAAAGCCGGAAAAGAAATATTAAAAAAATATAATTTTGAATATTTGTTAATTACCCGCTCGGAAAAAGGAATGTCGCTGATTTCCAAAAAATCTGTGCGTCATTTTCCCACTGAGGCTAAAGAAGTTTATGATGTATCAGGCGCAGGGGACACCGTTATAGCTACTCTTGCCTGGGGAATAGTACAGGGCAAAGATATACTTGACGCCACTTACCTGGCAAATCTGGCCGCTGGTATCGTAGTCAGCAAACTTGGAACAACTCCAATTTATATTGAAGAGCTGATGATTGCCCTGAACCCCACTATGTCCAAAATACTGGACATGAAGACTCTGGATATTACTTTAAAAAAGTTGAAAAACAATAATAAAAAAATTGTATTCACAAATGGCTGTTTTGACATTATACATCGCGGACATCTGGAGTATTTAAAAAAAGCCAAATCACTTGGAGACATTCTGATTATTGGTGTAAACAGCGATTCATCCGTAAGAAAACTTAAAGGCAAAACCAGGCCGATAAATAAATCTGAGGATCGGATGAACCTGCTTTCGCATCTGGATTTTGTTGACTACATAGTAGAATTTTCAGAGGATACTCCTTATGAACTGCTCAAAACTGTCAAACCAGATATTTTGGTAAAAGGCGGCGATTATAAACCATCAGAAGTTATCGGCAGACAATTTGCCAGAGAATTAAAGATATTGCCGTTTGTACAGGGATATTCCACAACAAATATAATTAAAAAAATATCAAATAAAAAAGGAGATTAATAATGGAAGAGGCAAAAATAGGAATTTTTGGTGGAAGCGGTTTTTACAAGGTGGGAGAAAATATAAAAGAAGTTAAAATGCACACTCCTTACGGGCCGTGCAGCAGTCATATATTTCTTGCAACCATAGAAGGTAAGCGTGTTGCCTTTATTCCCAGACACGGAGTAAAACATGAATATCCACCCCATAAAATTAATTACAGAGCCAACCTCTGGGCTTTTAAGGAATTAGGAGTAAAACAGATTTTCGGACCTGGAGCAGCCGGCTCCCTGCAAAAGCATGTAAAACCAGGAAGTTTTGTGATCTGCGATCAGTTCGTGGACAGAACCTGGGGCCGCACTGACACATACTATGAAGGGCCGGTAGTTGCCCATATAACTTCAGATCAGCCATATTGTCCTTTTTTACGCAAAACTGTGTACGAGGCGGCCAAAAAAATCGGGATAGATGTTCACCCCAAAGGAACTGTTGTGGTTATTAACGGACCTCGTTTTTCATCTAAAGCCGAATCCAAATGGTTCATTAATCAGGGTTGGGAAGTTATTAACATGACTCAATACCCGGAAGCGATTCTGGCCAGAGAACTGGAAATGTGCTATGTAAATATATCGCTGATAACAGATTATGACTGCGGACTGGAGCAGGATGAAAATAATACGGTAGTTAAAGATATATTGAAAACTTTCAACGACAACCTGAGTAATCTACAGAAACTTCTATTCTCGGTAATCAAGAACATAGATCCTGACCGCGGATGCAGTTGTCATAATGTAATTGAAGCAGCGAAGATCTAGATAAGTGAAAAGTGAAAAGTGAAAAGTGAAGGGTGAAGGGTGAAGGGTGAAGGGTGAGAAAAAGTGGTCATGCTGATCCTGACGAAGTATGACTGAAATACCCTTCGTCAAGCTAAGAGTGCCAGAGAAATAAATGATAAAAAAATACGTAATATTCAAACAAATACAAAGAGTAGGTAAAAAATTATTTAACCTGGGACTGAACAATTCACATAGCGGGAATATCAGCGTACGCTCAGGGAATTTCGTTTACATCACTCATACAGGCTCAATGCTCGATGATTTGAAACTAAAAAGTATAGTTAAAGTCCATATTACTGATAAAACCGAAAAAGACAAAAATGCTTCCATGGAACTTATTGTGCATAGAGCTATATATCAATCAAATCCTCAAGTAAACGCTATTGTCCATGCTCACGCGCCCTATTCTGTGATTATGGGCATAAAAAATAGAGAAATTATTCCCGTAGACATGGAAGGACAATATTACCTGAAATGTATTCCGGTAATGAAAGTTAAAAACACCATAGCTTCAGCTGATGTTGCCAAGGGTATAAAAAAGTATACACAAAACAATAATACAGTAATCGTAGACAAACACGGAGTATTTGCCTGGGGAAAAACATTGGAAGAAGCTTATCATTATATATCGGTCACGGAATCAGCCTGCAGAATAAATTATCTAGCAGGACAGAACTGAAACATGAATCTATAAAGTCATTGCGAGCGAAGCGCAGCCCTCCTTCGGCTGTCCACGTTGCGGACGCTCTTCGCAATGACAAAAAGGAAAAGTGGATATAATGCTGCCTAAAACAATAGAGCTTAAAAATAAACGTGTTTTTTTGATCGATCAAACGTTGATTCCTAAAGAATTGAAAATCATTGAAATAAAAAATATCGAGGCAATGTACAATGCCATCAAAACCATGATTGTTAGAGGAGCACCGGCTATAGGCGTTGCCGCGGCCGCGGGCATGGCTCTTTACATTAATGGACTTAAGGATAAAACAACTCCTATACAAAAAATAAATAAAGCCGGTGAATATTTGATATCAGCCAGGCCAACAGCTGTAAATCTGTCCTGGGCAGTTAACAGCATCTTACAATGGGTAAAAAAACAGAAAGACCTGCCTGACATGCAGAAAAACATCTGGGCCTATGTCCAGCAAATGGCCGATGACGATGAAGCAACTAACCGCAGTATAGGAAACCTGGGAGCTGATCTGGTTCAAAAGAACAAAAAAGTAGCGGTGCTTACTCATTGTAATGCCGGTTCTCTGGCTACCGTATACTGGGGCACAGCTTTGGGAGTAATTCGCGAACTGCACAATCGCGGTCAGCTAAAAATGGTCTACGCGGATGAAACCAGGCCACGTATGCAGGGTGGGAAAATTACCTCCTGGGAACTCATACAGGAAAAAATCCCGGTAACGGTTATAACCGATAATATGGCTGCTCACTTTATGAAACAAGGATTAATAGATATGGTGGTTGTTGGTGCGGACAGAATAGCTTTGAACGGCGACACTGCCAATAAAATAGGCACCTACAATGTAGCTATAATAGCCAAATTTCATAAAATCCCATTTTATGTGGCAGCTCCTGTGTCCACTATTGATTTTAATATCAAAACCGGTAAAGAAATAATAATTGAGGAAAGAGGAGCAGAAGAGGTAACGACTATTAATGGTGTAAGGGTTATGCCTCAGGGCGTGAAAGTTAAAAATCCGGCGTTTGATGTAACTCCAGCAGAGTTAATAAGCGGAATTATTACTGAAAAAGTGGTAATATCAGGTGATTTTTTAACTAAAATAGCTTCAATTCGTTAAAAAATGAAAAAATATTCTAGTGACAAAAACGTGAATCCATAATTATTTGATCTTCAGGACCCACACCGGTCAGATTATAAATAGCTCCCGGACAAGATTCAACTACATCCTGATTGTGATCTCCATAATACAAATTTCCTCCAAGATGAAGGTTCAAAATAGCTCCGCCGGTTCTCACATATCCCGATCCTGGCCCTATATTGGCCCTGGAAATTGATCCTTCGTTATTAATCGCCTGATAGCCCTTGCCGGAAAAAATGATTTCATCTATATGTCCACCTGAATAATTATATGTAGAACTGGTACCCGGATTACCTGTAATCAATCCGATATTACTGTAATTTCCTATAACCAGGGCACCCTGCGCTATAATACTGTTTATCCGGTTACCCAAACCCTTGAATCCGTTGAGAATGCTGCCTGAACAGTTGAGTATATTTATAGTTCCATAGTTGCCTATACTGTTTCCATTGTTTGGGGCAATGACCTGGTCAACATTACCGGCATTATGCATCTTCAAAATACCACTCGTCTGAATAACACTAATATTTGTTCCGGGATATTGCATAACCCAGCCGTTGCGTAAATCCAGCGTTCCAGACCCGCCGATAATTTGAGCTATATTGATGTTTGAACCGTTGATCTTCAATAAATCGTTTCCACCGCCCGTATTAATAACAAATTGCCGCGCAATAGAATAATTTGATATTTTACCGTTCAGGGAAACTTTGACCTTATTATCTTTTTGCTCAACAAGAATTACATCATTATTAGCTGTACCTTGTATATATAGCAATAAATTTCTTAAAGCGAGGCCTTCGGTACTTTCCTGTAAACCGTCATTCATATCCACATTTGCTGCCGGCAAATGAGCAGGAGACTTCTCCTGAAAAGAATTTTGATTGGTGATTCTTTGTATACCATCCGGTCCAGGCGCAGTTTCTATTCTTCCCAAAGGAAAACACCCCTTTTATCAACATTCTTATAATAAATATATCGTAAGAACAGTCGATAAAATGCAGGTTCTTTACTCCTAAAAACCGGTTTGTATGACTTTCTGCAGGGCTTTGTCCTCTACGCCGGTGTCAAACAGCCCAAAAAGGTCTCCCCTGCCCGCATAGGCTTTATAGCAATGATAAGCCCAGTGCCTGGTTGTATCATTCAGAATATTAATCATATCCGATACCCAGAGGACCTGTGCTTTGTTATCGAATTTCTTGTTAAATTTCAGCTGAACAGGATCGGTTGTGCCGAATTCTCCGCAATATAACGGTACCTTATGAGCATCAGCCCATTTTTTATAATAATCGGTGATCCTGGTCTTCATGTATTCCTTATCTACCTTGTATTGCTTGACTCTGTGAACGTTCAGCGCTAAAGAAACATTAAAACCGGGGTTATCTTTAACCATTATCCAGGCTGAAGCCCTGTAAGCATAACCTTTTTCAATAGGATAATAAGTGGACAAAGCACCGCCGCTCTGGCCCCAGTTAGCCCATTGGTTACTACCCTGCCAATTGGCGCTGACACCATCTATCATTAAAGAACCAGATTTGTCACCGGTATGATCATTAGTCATGTCCCAGGCAAATTTTATACCGGTGCTTTCCGGATCATTCAAGGCATACCAGCCTGCCGGCAGTTTGGATTGATTAGGGGTAGTCGTCCAGCCTTCGTAATCTTTAAATTGAGAAAAATTAGGTTTTTTCACAATTAGTTTTTCAACCTTGCCTGTGGCCAGATTCTTCTTCTCAATCACTACATCGTCAAACCAGGCTTTACCTTTGAGTTTGCCTGCGGATAAGGAAACATTAAACTGATCCTCTTTGGTATCCACAGTACAATTAGCCTGAGCTACAAGATCAACCCAATGCCCTTTATATAGCTTCCATCTGCCGTCCGGAGTATTGTTCCAATATGGATTGCTGTAGTACCCGCCTTTATAATCCGCGTCTTTCTTTTCGAACGGATAAGTGGCGCCCAGTTCAAAATATGGAGATTCGAACATGCCCTGATGTGTGAACTCTATAGGCATGTACCAGTGATATTCATAAATAACCAGACTGTCCTGAAGCTTTTTAAAAGCATCCTGAGTAATATAATAAGGCTTCCCCACCTCATAAAACTTTCTTACAGGGTCACTCACAAAAACAACGTGATCATCACCATTGCCGCGAATTGTCTTGATTAAAGCGGCATAAAGGTCATAGAGCTTGGTTTCAGTAAAGGTTTCATCGCAAGCCGGCTCATTGAGTAAATCATAACCTGCGATACACGCTTCATATTTATAGCGGTCAGATATTTTCTGCCAGAAACTGATAATATCATAATTATTTTTGTAAAGGTCGCCCTTGTAAAAACCATCGGCTTTATTGGCTTGCACATCCTGGGCCATTCCAAAAAAGTGAAGATTGAGTATCAGATAAAGATTGTTTTTCCTGGCCAATTTTATCTGATCATCCACATAATTAAAGAAACTTTGTTCATTAGCCTGAGTTAACCAATCGTACTGAAGATAAAAACGTATAGTATTGGCCCCGCTTTGTTTAATTTTCTGATAATCATCACCTGTAAGACAAAATTTTGATTTCTGCACATCAGCCGCGCTGTCTATCATATACACCGCGTTCTGCGCCCCGTAACCGCGCAGATTGATATTCTGACCACCCTGATTGGTTACTTCCTGGTCAAAAACCGTAACCAGGTCCTGATAAGACTGCCCGTAAAAAAACAAGTTTACAGTATTGTTGCGGGAATTAACATTGGAAAATAAAATATTGGTGCTTTGCAGGGGTTTCTTATTGGCTGTGAAACTCGTTACGGTCATCAGCCACTTACCCACCGGCAGGATTAATGTTCCGCTAGCTTTGTCCTGACTGATATTCAGGCTGATATTTGTATATTTTTCATCCTGCCTGGCCTCCAGAATAACACTGGCCGCATTGGCAGTGACGCCATCCACTACAACCTTAATACTGATCGGCGGAACCACGGGCTGAGCCTTTTTATAAGCTATACGCCAGAGAATAAACATGCCCAGCACAACAATAATGACTAACAAAAATAACAGTTTATTTAGATTCATTTCTATCATTCCTTCCTCTGAATTGATATATAATTCTTATCTGATAAGTCTACACAATATTGTGGCTGTTGAACAGCGAAAAATTTAAGCATTTTTAAACCTTCCTGAGATTATTCTCTTCCGGTTTCGATGTATTATCAAAAACGATTGAAACAGTAGAAATATGTTAACCAAAATTATTGCTACAACCCGGGAATTCTCTGGAATCAGGCACTACTATTCTTTGATGCGTTCATGGCTGGGCAATGGGTTTGGCATTGAAAATTTTCAGCACTGGCTTATGGAATATGGAATGGGCTATCTGGAAACCAAACAATGGTGGATGCCTTTGTCTGCCAATCAGCGCCCTTATCCACACGAAGGCGTAGACCTATACAGTTATATGGCCGCTGATGTAAGTCAGGTTAAAGCAGGACAGCCTATCCCCATGATTTGTGATGGGGTATTGGCAGCAATCCACAAAGATTTCATCGGTTTTACCTTTCTGGTGCGCACTAATATTACCGATCCCAACAAACGAACTTTATACCTGGCCTACGCCCATGTTGCGCCTGCCCCAGACAGGGAACTGACTGTCAATACAAAAGTTTATCAAGGTGATCAACCACTGGTTATTGCTTCGTCACAGAATAAATGCCCGGCGCATTTACATTTATCTACTTTCTGGGCCAAACCTGATTTTGATCCTCTGGAATTCGACTGGGCTACTGTTAATGAAAATAATAAAATTGAGTTAGTAAAACCTGTGCAGGGATAATTACGCAAACCAGCCAGGTACTGTACTTTCCTGTGAAGGACCATATTTAATCGGTTGTGTTTTTACCGGTTCCACGTCCTCAGCAGCTTTAATAGCGGGTTTTAGACTATCGGGTTTAATCAGACTGTAATTTGTATTAGATGTGTTTAAACTAGTGAAGCTATCCATTTTATCTCCTTTGTGTTCAGGTTGTTATATACTAATTATCGTCGGCAATTGTTCATTGATTCATTTATTTCTAACCTCCATCATTATGACAGGACCGATTGGAAATGGATGTCAGCCACTTTTACCAAAGACAAAAAAAACTAAAAATTTACGGCAGAACTTAATTGACCGTTAAGGTCTAAATTGTTAAAATAGCAAAGCTTTTTCAGAAAAGTAGTGTTTGTCTGATATGATCCGGTCCCGAGAAACCAAAAATCTTTGATTTTATTGTTTCTCGAGGATCCTCGAAATTCTAGAGAAGCGCAGCTTCTAAGAATTTCGGGATAGCTCAGCTTGCGTTCACAATATTTTTTTACGATGCTGATTGAGCAATAATTTGATATTATGTAGCAAGAAACCTAGATGATCTGGTAGCTCAGCTGGTAGAGCACTTGACTTTTAATCAAGTGGCCGCGGGTTCGATTCCCGCCCAGATCACCATCCTTCGCTTCGCGACGAGTTCGCGAGGAGCATAGTAACGGCTTATAAACCGATGTAAATTTGAAATTGAACAACCAGAGATCGGATCACAGAATCTGATCAAATTAAACAATACGCGGGGGCGTAGCTCAGCTGGTTAGAGCGCCTGCCTGTCACGCAGGAGGTCGACGGTTCGAGCCCGTTCGTCCCCGCCATTTTTTTACGAGCGTAAAAAAATGGCGGTATCGTGATCAATCTAAAAACATTTTCCATCTAATTTAAAATTTCTAAATAAACGTTCAGTAGAACGGGCGAGAAGGGAATTTTCCGCCGAGCAAGTGCGAGGAATAGCGGCCAGGGAAGGCCGCGGAAGAAAAATTCCCGGCCTGAAATTTCAAAAACGAAGCGAGAACCAAATTTTTTGTGTCTGTGAAAACCGCAAGATAATTCCCATCTAAAGCTAAACAAAAAATTTTATGATGCTTGGTTTACAACTGTTTCTAACACTTACAATAATATTATGCGTTTTATTGGAATCTATATACTTTGGTTAATTATTATATATAATAGATAATATTACGTAGAAAAAAAGGAGGTATTTTATGAAAAAAATTTGTTTGTTGCTGGTTCTGGGAGTTCTGATGCTTGGTCAAAGCTTTGGAATAGATTTTAGCGTTCTTACCGGGGGTTGGAATAATGAAGGTAGAATTGGTATCAATCTGTTTAAACTGATCAATGTTAATGTCGGGGTAAACTATAGCGCCTATGACTACTCCTATACATATAGTGGATCTAGCTACGCCTATAGTGTTGAATATGCCTATGTATTTTACGGCGCGAAGGTGCTGCTCCCGTTGTCTCTGGCAAAACGGATAAATCTATACGCAGGGGTTGATATGTATACCTATAATCCCCGTGTTTTAAATCATGGAACATATTATGATCCTTATTATGATAGCCTCAAAATAGAAGGGATGAGATACTACATAAACTGTGAATATTATCCCGATGAAGATAAATCATTTGCCTTCACTGGCAGCTATGGAATAGACATTATGACTTATAATTATACAGGTTCAAGTGCATACGGATATACCAGCACTTCGACGAATAAGAATACTTTTGCTCAAATAGGTTTTATTTATTACCTGTAGTCAAATAAAAACAGATGACCAACTAATCCTTAGTTAGTTGGTCATCTGTTAATTTACTATAATTTATCTAGCCTTTTTCTCTGTGATTTAAATCAATTACAATTTAATCATATTTTCAGTGTTAATGGTCGCAGGATTAAAAAGGATCATTCAAATGTTAATTCGTCTGTTGTTTATTACAGCCCTGTTCATGGTTAACCTTGCCGGAGCGATACCTCCCGGGCAAACGACCAGTAACGCCACCCAAAAAACAGGAAAAGTATGTATACTTGTTTATCCGTCTATAGCCAAAACCGATTTAATGAACCAACTGTCGGACAGCTTAAGGGATATGAATACTCAAGTGGTTACTGACAACCTGAGCAATGCTTCAGCGCACCCTGCTGTTTGCTATGACGCGGTCATCCTGTTGTCCGAAGTACATGCTTTCGGCCCTATGCCGGAAGCCAGGGATTATATAATTAAGCAAAAATACGCTTCGAATATTATATATTTTTCTTCCTATGAAAAATTTAATGTACCTTATGGTGTGATCTTCGAAAGTCCGGACCGCAATCGCATTGATGCCATAACCGCTGCTACCAAATCTGCCGGGCAGGACAAGATAAAACAAATTAAGGAACAGATATTGAGCAATCTGAAGGGTTTGGGGTTATAAAACATAATTGAAATATAGCTAGGATACAATCGTTATATTAATATGTTTTATAAGCTTATAGCCTTTGCTCCTTGTGCAGCTACAAAGAAATCTGACATCGATCTGCCGCCAAATACCAATAAGCACGGGACCTATGATCACATACATCTATTGCAAAATTGCGATACCGGTATAAGCTGTAATCATTTTACCGATAAGGAGATAGATACATTAAAATTTTTTTTAAAGACCAATCAGCGGATAAACATACCCGGATACCCGGATTATATTGAAACAATAGATAAGCCAGGGTATAAAATCCCTTTACATACCACCGGCATGGCTTCTATTATTATACTCTCAAAAATTAATAGCCAGCTCTATATGTTAATCACTCAACGGTCACGTTTTGACAAACACGCCTGGCGGAACGGGTTTATAAATACGTATGGAGCTCAACTCCAAAACTACAGATCCACAGGCGACTTCAGGCAGGCAAATATTTTTCTGGCTACTGAAAAAATTAAAAAAATACTCGATCTGAAAAAAACAGATATCAATAACCTGCACCATATAGGTTTGCTGAACCTGCAGAACACAGCTCCCAGAGTTGATGAGTCTATGAGCAAGGCTCAAATGCATTACTTGTGTCCCGAATTGTTTGTTTGGAATTGTGACATTAATAAGCTGAATATCAAATATGAAAAAATTAAATCCGAAGGCGTTTACTGGGTCCCGTTAGATGAATTATATAATAACGGTTATATCAATGAAGCTTTGGATTATAATCAGGGCTTTTGGGGCAAACATACAATTAACTTTTTTAAAACCGATAAAAGCTATGTTTTGACCAGGTTTGAAAATAACCATAAACCTTCTATTAAATATCAGGACACTTTTTTTCAGATATGGGGTGTCAGCGGCAGAATTACTGAAGATCTGTTATTTACATTATCACCCTACACCCGCAAACAGATTGCTATCAAAAGACCGGTGATGGTAGAAAGATTAAAAAGCTCTACTGAGCCTGATCAGACAGACAGGCCCTCCCCGACTTTGCTGGTCTTTTACGATATCTCCGAAGCTCTACACTATAGTTCCTATATTAAATGGAATAAAAATGTACTGCTAAACTATTTAGAGGAAATTGAGAATTTACAAAAGGTTGATAAAGTAGATATCATTTATTAACCTCTTATATGAATCCAGTATTTATTATCGTTTTTGTTCATCCGGAATCTCCGGCTCGCCTCGGCGTAGCCTATGGCGAAGCGGGATCAAGCCTGAGAATGACATAACGCATTAAAAAATTATTAGTGTTATAATAATAATATGCATAAAATAACAGTCAAATCGACAAATCGTACTCATATTATTGATATCACCAGACAAGTCCAGACTGTTATTCAAAAAGAAAATATAAGTTCGGGCATAGTCGTGGTCTATTGTCCGCATACCACTGCCGGAATCACAGTTAATGAAAATGCCGACCCTGATGTTAAGCATGATATGAATTATTTTTTGAACAGGTTGATCCCGCAAGATCCTGTTTTTGAGCATTCCGAAGGCAACTCGGACGCGCATATCAAAAGCAGTATTATTAACTCATCGCAAACCTTTATTATTGAAGAAGGAAAACTTCAGCTGGGTACCTGGCAGGGAATCTTTTTTATGGAATTTGACGGCCCGCGTAACAGAGAATTCTGGGTAAAACTTGTGGCTGATACCGTACACAAATAGGACATTTCTCCATTAATTTTTAAAATTCCTGATGCAAAACCTCATTTGCAGTGCTAAAATTTGTGATTATCATCCATAAGGAGAAAATATTTATGTTTAGAATTTTAGCATTAATGTTTTGTTTCTTTGTTTTTTCGTTCGGCGGTGTACTGGATCCTGTCATAGTGAATCCGGCCACCCAGGAAGGATTAAACGAAATAGCCAATCAGTTGGACGGCGACCTGTCTGTATTCAAAAGGATAAAAAAAGCAGCTGTCGTTGAATTTACAGTTTGCTACCAGAATTCTTATCAGGATGACCGCACAGATGAAATGACTTACAGTTACGAGGACCCTGCTTTGTATCAGGCCGCCTCCAATGTTCTCTATAATACTTTTATTGAAAAACTCAAAACTGCAGGGATTGAAATAATTGCGCCGGACAAACTTGTTGCTGACGAAAACTTTAACAAACTGGCAGGAAATGAATCTGAAACTCTTGTCTGGTATTCTCGTCAAAATAAAATGGACGTAAAATTTCTTATGATGCCGGCCGGCGGATTTAAGGCAACAGGCGGCGGAGTGGGAGCATTCGGTATGGGGGAAGTCGGTAATGCGATGGCTCAAAGAGGAAATCAGGATATTTATAATGAAATTAACAAATCTCTTGGCACTGACGCCGTCATCACCGTGCATCTGATGTTAGGGTTTGATCGTTACTTTAAGCTGGGTATTTCTGCAAACCGCAATAACACCCCTAACGATGCCATAAAAGTAGACTTATTTGATATCTACACCAAAGACAATAATACTTACAAAATAAATTTAAAAAGATCTTTCAGCACTGCCGAGACCAGCAATGTTAAAAACGAAGAGGTTAACATGGAGCAGTATGCAAATCAGATGAACCAGTTATTCGGCAACCTGATGGATGCGATTATCATACGAATTAAATAAGCCTGGTTACCGGGGATTAACAAGAAATTTATCCGAGCCTGAATAGCACGCAAAACCAGGTAATCAGGAAAAAATCTTTAAATTTGACATAGTAAATTTTTTTATCATATAACCCGATATCGAACTTTACAGTATGTTTGTCGATCCTGCTGCCGTTTGTTTCAATTATCTTGCCAAATACTCTGATAGTATACCCTGCCCTCAGACCGCCGGTGACAAGATCACCACCGTTATTGCCATTAACATTGTTCATATTTATGGAATAAGTTAAAACATAATAAGGAAACTTAAATTCTTTTTTAAATTGATAGCTTTCTATATTCATAAGTGGTGACTGAATGCCCGGAGTTAAATTAGCTTTATCATCAAATAATTCATCCTTATACGGGTCAAAGTTTCTAAACTTGTAGGTCACGCTGGCAGACGTTTCCTGCTGAGAAAATTTTGCCTTAATTTTGGGGCTTATTTGAATATTTTGTTTAACAACATTCAAAATCTCCGGAGATTTTGCTTTAAACATGATTGAGAGATCGATCATACTGGTACGTTTTATCTTTTGATTAACCTCTATCTGCACGCAGCCGCTCAGAAAAAAAATTGTTAATACGGATACTATTAAAAAAATAATCTTTTTCATTACCGCTACATTATAGTAACATAGATTTGAGAATGCAAATTACTATTGCGCGCTTAGCTATTTTTCAAAATAGATGAGATAGTGAGTCGAATAATTTGCAATAATA
>JAQURL010000011.1 GCA_028715625.1 Candidatus Margulisiibacteriota bacterium
TTTTCTCCTTTTTTTGAGCTTAATGATTTTTCCAACAGATTAATAATAGCTTCAATCCTCTGTTTTTTTATCAGCAATAATTTTTTTTGTTCCTGCAAAGCCTTTTTCCTGTCAAAGTTAGGATTGTTTAATATTTGTTTTATATTTTGCAAACTGAATCCCAGCTCTTTGTAAAACATGATCTGTTGAAGTTTTTCCAGATCATTGTCGGAATACAATCTGTAGCCTGACTTTGTACTGTCCGCTGCTTTCAGTAGTCCTATCTGGTCATAATAGTGCAATGAACGCACGCTTATACCTGCCAATATTGCCAATTCTTTAACTTTATATGCCATAATTTGTGCCTTTAATAGTATCATAAACTATTACGTTACGTTAGAGTCAATCAAAATAAACTATTATGTTTTTAATGCTTAAATTTGTTATAATAAGCAGTCAGATTCTTATCAGATAAGATCAGGCTTGGAAAAGGGGTAATTATTATGGAATATCAAACTAGGGATGACATAAAAAAACATGTTGATAATGCTGCGGATATATCAGAGGTAGAAACTGAATGTCTATTGGCCATTCAAAAACAAAATATTGATACTGAAGTTATTTTAAAGAAGGATATTGAGTCCATAAACATGGTCCAGAACGAATTGCTCAGACGGCTCATGAAAGAATCATTTGAACAGTCTAAAGAATCTTCCCTTTTGGCTTTAAGGATTGCCTTGATGTCCTTTATTATTTCTCTGATTGTACTTGGTCTATTAATAGTTAATATTATTCAGCATTAGACAAAATTACTGGATAAATTCGATTTCAATACCATTGGGGTCCTCAATAAAAAACATTTTCGGACCGCGTTCGGGCTGCAGGAATTCCCGGGTGATTTTGACTTGCCGGTCCTGCATTTTTTTATATATGGCTTCTATGTCAGCTACCTGTATGCCAATGCTTACATGCGAACAGCAGTTATGACCCTCTGCAGCCGGCTGTTTTTTATTTTCAATCAGCTCAATCTGCCCTGCGCCTTCGCCCTGCAGGAAAACAATGCGCAGGAAAGATGCAGGACTAAAATCCCGAACTACCCGCAGTCCCAGAGTGTCGCGATAAAATGTTAATGAAGGTTCGATAGCGGACAAATAAAGAGTAAAAAAATTTATATTCATGGCATTCTCCTTTTCTGATTCAGGCATATTATAACATAATGCTCAAGTTAATTTATTTCATCAGTATGATTGATTCAAAAATATACATGCATGTGACATTGACATTGAACGTCTCTAATAGTAATTTTTGAGTATATCGTATTTAGGAGGAGACATAATGGGAAAAATTAGAGTTTTGATTTGTTTGGGTGTAATGCTGTTCGGACTGGCACTTGCGGAAGATATAAAAATCGGTTCGGGCTCTGCTCCGGCTGAAAATATATTTAAACCCGTGAAAAGCGCTTTCGAATCAGCCACATCTATTGTGGTAAGCATCAATTCATCAGGCCCCAAACAGGCTTTTCTTGATCTGGATAAAGGTATTATTGATATGGCGGCAGCCGGACTTTCTTATAAGGACTGGCTCAAGTTTATGGAAACAGAAGGAGCGAAAGTGGCAAATCCTGATGCCTATTCTGCTCAAGTAATCGGCAATGACAAGATTAAAGTTATTGTAAACAAGGCCAATAATGTTAAAGCATTAAGCAAAGATCAGCTTAAAGACATTTTTACAGGGAAGGTGTTTAACTGGAAGGATGTAGGAGGGAATGACGCGCCTATAGTTGTCGTAGTTGCCAAATTAACAGCGGCTAACAGCTTTTTTTACGGCAGAATATTGGATGGAGAGCCTCCGCTAAAGGACTTCGAAGAAGTCCAGACTGTAAATGATCTGAAAAAATTAATTCAGACAACTCCGGAAGCCATTGGCATCGGCCCGGTTTCAGTTGTGGATGATTCGGTAAACAGTGTGCAGATACCTATCATTGCCAGGTCTATTACCGTAATAACCAAAGGCAAACCGTCAGCTAAAGTACAGAAGTTTCTTGATTTCATCAAAGGCGACGGACAGAAGCTGATTAAGAAGTAAGGTTTTAGAATAAGATTGATGTATCAGAAAAAAGGCGTTGGGGGTAGCGCCTTTTTTGGTTAATCGGTTCTGGGCTCGCTGACCTGAGACTCTCAGCAATCTTGAGGCCTGCTAACATAATATGATCGTAGGTTTTCCGGGCCGGGTAATGTCTAAGTTCTATTTATAAAGACTATCATAATCAAAATTAAGTTCTTCCAGCCTTTTGTCAAACCAATTTTTAGCATGATCCAGACCTTTATTGTAAAAAGCTTTTGAAAGTTCCTCCACAAAGAAGTCTAATATTTTTTCCGCTGCGATAACTCCCAATTTTTCATCTCGCTCCTCGTTAAAAAAATGTTGAGTTTTTTCTATTAATCTTTGTTTTTCTTCTTTGATTAATTCGATTTTTAGCATTTTAACTCCTTAAATGTAGCGGTATTTTTTATTCTGGGATTAAAGTTCTTAATTATATCATAATAAATTGATGTATATTATGTTTTTCGATACATCAAACAAAGAAAATAGTGCCGATTATAAAATATGGTTTTTTAAGGGATTCCCTGCCTACGCCAAAGGCTTCGGCGGGCAAGCAAAGGGAAGATAAACCCCCTCATAGCGCAAAGCGCTAAGGATTCAGTCCCGAGCGACAGCGAAAGGACGTCGAAGGGGACGTAGTCCCCTTGAAGAACATGGATTGCAGCGTGGATATTGGAGCGGGAAAAGGCGGGGTTCGTCGGCTCCTCCCGTTCGCCATCGCCACTCGCTCACTTCCGCCCGCTTCCAGCGGGCTCATCCTCGCACATTCTCGGCGTTCGCTCGGTTGCGCATCGCCCTTTGGGCTCGCTCACCCACGACCATTAATTACCTAGCTGAAGTCAATAAAATTTATTTAAATATCAATAATTCCATAGTATAATTGGCACTCGAAGCATAGAGCGGGAATAGCTCAGTTGTCCCGAAAAACCAGAAATCTTTGATTTCCTTGTTTCTCGAGGATCCTCGAAATTTCAGCGAAAGCATAGCTTTCGGAAATTTCGGGAGTAGAGCATAAGCATTTTTGATAAAATATGTTTGTTTTAAGGCGGGAATAGCTCAGTTGGTAGAGCATCAGCTTCCCAAGCTGAGGGCCGTGGGTTCGAACCCCATTTCCCGCTCCATAATTACGGTAATCTAAAAAATACAAAAAAATAAATGGTGGTATACAAATGATAGTATCATATGATACTATCATTAACTATGAGCCCACCTTTTGAACTTACTTCTAAGATACTAAATCTAACTGCTGAGATTTCTGAATTATTAGGCCGGTTTAGAAGTTTAACCAGTGTAAAACCAGAACCTAAGCTAAGAAAGCAGAATAAGATCAAAACTATTAAGTCTTCTCTGGCTATTGAAGGCAACTCCTTTACTGAAGAACAAATTACAGCCATATTAGAAGGGAAACGTGTTATTGGTCCTAAACGTGAAATCATAGAGGTTAAGAATGCTAATTTACTTTATGAGAACCTTCTTGATTACAGTCCTTATGATTTAAAAAGCTGTTTAAAAGCACATCACATTTTGATGAACGATTTAGTGGAATCTGCTGGCTCTTGGCGAAATAAGAATGTAGGTGTTTTAGATGGTACAAAAGTAAAGCATATTGCCCCAAAGCCTGACTTTGTTCCCAAGTTGATGCATGATCTATTCCAATGGCTGAAAAATGATAAGGATACCCACTACTTAATTAAAGGGGCTATTGTTCATTATGAAATGGAGTTTATTCATCCCTTTGAAGACGGCAATGGACGAATGGGGCGTTTCTGGCAGACCTTATTGTTAGCAAAGAATATGCCCATCTTTGAGTATATCCCTATTGAGTCTCTGATTGAAAAGAAACAAAAAGACTATTATTTGGTCTTGGAAAAATGTGACAAGGCTGGCAAATCAACTATGTTTATTGAGTTTATGCTGTTGATAATTAAACAAACTTTAGAAGATTATTTTAAGGATATTAAGGACGCAACCATAACGGTATCTGATAGACTGAATAGTGCCAAAGGGTCTTTTAAGAATGGTTTGTTTTCCAGAAAAGATTATATGCTTATCCATAAAACTATTTCGTCAGCTACTGCCAGTAGAGATTTGAAGGTTGGCTTAGATCAAGGATTGCTCAGTAAATCTGGCGATAAGAACAATACAAGATATAACTTCATTTAAAGCACAGATTTTCTCAGTAAGAATTTGCTATTTTTTACCAGAATATTGCCGGTCCGCAATTCTGTTATATTTCTCAACTATAGCTTTTAGCAAAGTATATGCTTGCCGTACCTCAGCGGGAATTATTACCCTGCTGATAAATTTTTCACCCTCAGGTCCATAGCAAAGGATGACAGCCATTTCAATTTTAAGCCTTATCCGATTCCGGGTAAACCTGTACACGGTGCTGTTCAAAGGCATATAATAAAATTAATGTGATACTCATAAGGAGGAAAATATGCCAGCAATAAATAAAAAACTTACCGAATCTGCAGGAGCGATAATTGATAATATCGCGAACCCTTCACCATTAGGTTTATTTGGGTTTGGGATGACCACAATTTTACTGAATGTTCATAATGTCGGGCTCTTGGGCTTTGACTCCATGATCATGGCCATGGGCATTTGCTATGGCGGTATTGCTCAGGTTATTGCCGGGATTTTTGAATTTAAGAAAAAGAATACATTTGGCGCGACCGCGTTTACCTCCTATGGTTTTTTCTGGCTGTCACTGGTTGTATTGATTATTCTGCCAAAACTGGGACTCGGCGCTATGGCCACAGACCAGGCTTTAGCTATGTATCTTTTCCTTTGGGGAGTTTTTACAACCGGAATGTTCGCGGCAACAATGCGCTCGGCCATGGAACTTCGTTGGATTTTTGCGACGCTGGCCATCCTTTTTTTCATGCTTTCATTCGCTGATTTCACAGGGATTGCTGTGGTCAAGACATTTGCCGGCATAGAAGGTATTGTTTGCGGTTCTTTGTCCGTGTACTATGGGTTTAAGCAGATTTATCTGGAAACCTATAAATAGTAGTTTGTAACGCTATTTTGCAGTATTATTTCGACACAAGAAAGTAGACAGTAAGCATAAAAAATTCGATATTTGAAAGATTCTAAAATTAAATTTCAGGCTTGAGCAGCTATTATCTTTTTTGTTTAACTTTCGGCACAGCTTTTTGATTAAACCATTCCTTTAAAAATTGCAAAGTTGCGTCATCAGCAATATATTCTACGATCCCCTTACCTTTTTTATCTTTTACAGTCACATCCGCACCCGATTCCAATAATAATTTAATGATCGGTATGTTCCCGACGTAAACAGCCCAAAGCAATGGGGTTGCCCCGGTATTATCCTTTACATTTACTTTGGCTCCGGCTTTTATTAAAGTTCTTACTTTATTTATGTTTTCTACACATATAGGTAATAGTAACAAGCTGCCGTTTCCGGTATCCGGGAAAAACTTTAATAACGCTTCATACTGCTCACGTATTTGTACTGCTAATTCCTGATTTTCTCCCTTAAATTGATCAGTTGCTTTTTGTATCCCCTTTTTCACGGTTTCCTTACTGGGAGTCCGTGCATTTATATTGGCTCCTGCCTTAATAAGCTCTTCAAACATTTGATCGCTGGAATTAATAGCAGCTGTAACTATTGCACTCATTCCTGTAATATCAATCAGGTTTACATTAGCTTTTGCCTTAATTAATAAATGAGCAACGTCATCGTGATGTCCTCTCAAAGCTAACATTAATGCACTTTGTCCCAGACTTTCCTGAAGGTTCAGATCGGCCTTAGCTTGTATAAGAAGCTCAGCTATTTCAGTATGCCCGCAGTTTATTGCGAGCATCAGGGGTGTATACCTGTTATCATCTGCCTGGATATTCGGGTTAGCACCTGAGGAGATTAGTGTGCGGATGCAATCTAAATTTCCGGCTGCTGCGGCCCTGTGTAAAGCCGTTGCTCCCCATTGGTCTTTTAAATCCAGTTTAGCCTTGTGCTGGATTAGAATTTTTAAAATATCATTATTATTCTTATGAGCCGCTGCGCTAAGCGGAGTAAATAATTGTTTGTTCGGTTTGTTGATATCTGCGCCTAATTCCAGCAGAAGATTGACGACTTCAATCTTGTTGTCGCGTGCTGCTGTAAACAAAGGGGTAAACCCTTCGTAATGGGACATATTTATATCCGCTCCTTTTTGGACAAGCAAGCGAATAAGCTCCAAATCATTATGATCACAGGCGCCTAGCAGGGCCGAGTTATTATCCAGGTCCAGTACATTCAGATTTACGCCTGAGTCGATTAGTTTTTTGGCGATTTCCTTGTTATTAGCGTATATCGCAATTATCAAGGGGCTTTGTCCCCAGCGGTCAGTGTGATTTAGATTTGCGCCCAGAGAAATCAGTTGGTCCATAATGCCCGAATTTCCTGTGTATGCAGCCGCCATGGTCGGGGTTACTCCGAATTTGTCAGGTTTCGAACAATTTTCCTGGGTCAACAATCCTTTGGCTTTAATTCCATTCCCGCCGAGAATAGACTCTACAATTAAACCTTGAATATCCTGCGCAGAAGGAAACGTATATGACTCAATTTTTAAACCCTTGAGCAATTGCTGTTCGATATTAAAATGTTCTTCATCGGAAAAGTTTTGAGGTATAAAACCCTGAACTCCCTTTTCGATTAGGACATTACGCAATAATTCATCTTTTTCAACGCGGGTATCGATCAAGGCGTTTTTATTATGATCTGCTGGCATAAATAGTCTGTAAGTTGCAACCGGGGCGTCAATTATACGTATGGTCATGCTTAGCTCCTTATTTAAATTGAATTTCAATTAATTATCGGAAGCGGAATATAAACATTTCAGTTATTTAACTACTAATTTTTTCGATATTTTTTTGGGGTGTTGGGGTGATGCATACTTTAAGAAACTAATTAACTATTAAACTTTTCTAAATACCGGTACTTTGCGGCAGAACAAAGGTTTCCAGGGCAGGGGATGCGAAATACAGCGGAAGCCGTTACTTTCGAACCAGAGGATGGCAGCATGCTGGTCCAGACAATTAATAGCGTCGGAGTCAGCTGTCCAGTATTTGTCATAGGATGGTTTGAGCTTGCCTCTGGGCATTGTCCGGTACTTTTTACCGGTTAAGAATAATAGATGCCTCAGCAGACGTTTACTGAGTATTAAGCTATATTTAAAAACAAAATTTTTTCTTAAAGGGATGGATAGTTTTACTAATTTTCCCCAGATATTGAAATCGGAAAAAGGCCGCACTTCATAGCCTTCAGCTGCCCATTTGTTGCACTGCCAGGCCGGATTGAACAACACAACTCCTCCGGGCTTTAATACCCTTTTCAGTTCATTTAATGCCAAATTCAGGCTTTCTATATGTTCGTGTGTGTTCCATGTCCAGATGGCGTCAAAGGTATTGTCCGGCAAAGGATAGTAGCCGTCCACTGCAACTGTAACATAAGGTTTGTGATAATATTTTCGCAGGTTTTCTGCCACATCCATTCCGGTATAATCCTCAACCATATCCTGATAAAGCCCCTTGCCTGATCCGATTTCCAGACATTTTTTCTTTGTTAACTGGAAATCATTGATGAATTTTTCAATATAGGGCAGGGCATCGTGGTTTTGCAGGTCTCCTGTTGTGTAATGGGTTTCTCTGTTAACCTGCTCGTAAAAATCATGAGCTTTTTTTGGCATGGTTTATAAAATGGAATATTTTTTTAATTTATGTTTGTGAAACATAAATTTTCCCATAACCAGAAGAATGGATAACCCGTATTTCAAACTTTTACCGAACCCGATTTGTGACGCGTCGTCAAAATATCTTGTTTCTATGGGTATTTCATAAATTTTAAGTTTATTATGAATTCCCTGCACAATAATTTCCGTATCAAAAACAAAATCATTGGAATTTTTTTGAAACTTTATGGTCTTCAAATATTTGGCCGAATAGGCCCTTAGGCCTGAATGGCATTCGGTCAGGAACATTCCCAGCACAATATTTTCGATAGCAGTCAGGAACACATTGGCTATAAATTTCCAGCGGGGCATTCCTCCCTCAAAAAATTCTCCTCCCAGCATTCTGGAGCCGAATACCGCGTCGCATTTGCCATCCAGAATGGGTGTGATAAGTTGCGGTATATATTTGGGACTGTATTGATGGTCCGGGTGGATCATGATTACTATGTCAGCGTCTATTTTTAAAGCTTCTTTATAGCAGGTTTTCTGATTGGCGCCGTAACCGCCGTTATTTTTATGCTCAATTACCTTTAAATTTAAGCTTTTTGCCAACTCCACGGTATTATCTTTACTGGCGTCATCCACCAGAATAATTTCGTCGACATATTCTTGCGGTATATCGTTGTAGGTGTTCCGCAGAGTTTTTTCCGCGTTAAACGCCGGCATTACCACAACTACTTTTTTTTCACCGTTTTTATAGGAGATGGACATGAGCTAAGGTTTCCTAATTTTTTGCTAATAGTGTATAATTTTAATAATTTTTTGGCTAGGGGTCTTTTAGTTGTTTAAACGTTTTCTTCTTATAATCCTTTTGTTTTCTCTATTTTTCGTATCTGTTTTGCATACACCTAAGAAAAAAATTGATTCCCCGTTTTTTCAGGAATTATGGGTGGCCGGTTATATACCGACCATGGAACAATCCTATTATGAATGTTTGAATATGCCGGATGTGAACAGCCAGCACATGGTTGTTTTCGGGTTAAAAGCTCCGACTGCGGATACATCCGTTACTTTGAATTTCGATATTATTAACCTTTCCACTGGCAAGGTTCTTTTTACCAGTCCCAAGAATAAAATTCAGCTGGTAAAAAACAAACCTTTGAACAGCGGCTTTCGTTTAAATATGCCTTCATCTCTGGATCACGGTTTTTATTATGTGCGAATGTATATTAATGATGAATTTATCAACTATAAAAATTATAATCAATGCGCCGGCAACATGATAGTTTATAAATAGGAAAAAACATGACAATTTCCAAGGATAGAAAGAAGAAAAAGAATTATCAGAAAAAAATTGAAGAAAACAGTACCTACCATTATGGCAATGAGTTTTCCATAATCAATCTGATAAAAAAAATTTTCAGGAAAATAGTCAGTTATTATAAAAATAACAAAATAGCGTTTTATTATTTTTATTTATCGGTTCTGATCAGGTTTGTATTCCATTTTATGCCGATTACATCCAACGGTGATTTGGATCAATTCAAGTACCATCAGATGGACCTATTTTATCACGGGATCGGTTACTGGTCTGAAAATTGGTCTTTTGCCATGCCGTACCCGAAACTGATCTATGTAATTTTCTATCCCTTTTTTGTTTTAACAGATTTGCTGGGGTTACAGTTCCCTGTAAGAAATGTGATACGCAAAGCCTTGATGGCTGTTGCTGTAGAACTAATTAACAGCCTGAATGTTTTTGTATTTTACGAATTTGCCAAAAGATTTTTTAAAAGCAAGGTTATAACTCATGTCACAGTTCTCACTTTTATTTTTTCGCCGCTAATGTTCATAGCTCTGGCGCAGTGGGGCGGGCATTATCTGATAGGTGATTTTTTGTTTAATATCGCTCTTTGCTGCTCCATGTTTTATATTTTCAATAAACCGGTTATCAATAATAAATTCACACTTTTTCTGACTGTTCTTGCCATGGCCCTGAGTATCAATACACACTTGAAAGAACTCGTTTATTATATCTATTTTATGGTTTTTCTTTTTTTATGGTTTATTTTTGACGGTTCGGTACGCAAAAAAATTTTTCCGGTTTTTATCAGTTTATTTTTTGTCGGGGCTTTATCTTTATTTTTATATTGGATACCCGCTCATAATGTAGAATTATTGTATCTGGAATTGACCAACAACCTTATGCCAAATACCAAAATTCTTTTTGCGCCGAAATTTTTGTGGGAATATACCCGTCTGGGTTTTTCATTTTCCATAATATTTTTTCTTTATGTTATCATCCGATACATAATTGAGGGTAATAAGCAGCCCAAGATCATCAGGGTTTATATGTTCCTGGCATTTTTATTTCTGCTTCTTTTTTTCTATGTAAATGATCCTCTGGGGTATTACGCTATGCATTTTATAGTACCTGTAATCACCGGTTACGCGTTTTCCAAAATGAACTTTAAATATGCGTATATTTTGCTTGCGCTTTTATTTATATTTTTTGATTCCAGATTTTTACTCATTATGTACCAGCAAAACGGTGTACACGGGAATCGCATATATTCTTCACACAGATATAAATAGCTGGCGTTTTGGCGAATATATTTGTAGAATATGTATTATATGTTAAGGAGGTCCAAAATGGCAGCACAATCTGGAGTTTACGGACTTGCTTTTATAGGAGCGCTGGTTTATTTTATCCAGCACGCTACTACCTTTTGGGGTGGAGTAGTGGGAGTTTTCAAGGCTCTTCTCTGGCCGGCGTTTCTCATCTACAAAATGCTTGAATTTTTACATATGTAGATATTTACCGGTTAAGGTTATTTCCTACTGTCATAATAAACATGAAACTTAAGGATAATAATATTGATATTTTTTGCCAGGTTGTTGATAATTATGGGGACGCTGGATATTCATACAGACTCGCCCGCGCTCTAAAGCTCCATCGAACTGATCGCCAGGTAAGACTGTTCATTAATGAACTACATACGCTTGCTCAATTACTGCCCGAGTTGGATGTTACCCGGGCACAGCAGAATATTGAAGGCGTGGATATAATTATTATTAATGACCAATTGGTCAAACGCATTCAACATCTGCAATTCGCTTCACTGATCATTGAATCTCTGTCCAGTCCGGTTCCGGAAGTATTTCGTAAACAGGTTTACAGTCAGTCGCAGTTAATTTTTATCCTTGAACATCTTACCGCCGAACCTGCGTTTGAAGCCATGCACGGCCTATCTGCACCTACAGGCTATGATATACCGCGCTATCTGATTGCCCAGGGCTTAACCGCTAAAAGCGCGGGCATTTTGATTGAAGCCAATCTTCCTGAAACAGTGCGAGCAGCTTCCGGTAAACAATTGAAATGGCGACAAAAATGGCTTAAGCCCTATGCCGATATTCTACCTTTTGAACCGGAAACAGCAAAAACAGGCAGCTTGTTTTCCTATGACCATGATTTTTCTTCATTATTGTGTGTTTTACAGAAAGAAATAGAAACTTACGTATTGTTCATACTGGGAGATTTATCCCAGCAGGTAATGCGTGAAGCTCTTAATCAGGAAAAGGCCATTTGGTTGAGGCCTGACGCGGCCAATCTGGGCAGTATCTATATATTATTCCCGGAAATGTTTTCGCAGCAGGACTATGACCTGTTGTTGTTTACTATGGATTTTAATATGGTACGGGGTGAGGACTCACTGGCCAGAGCTATTCTTTCCGGTAAGCCTTTTTTATGGCAGGCCTATGATCAGGGGGAGAATTATCAATTGGTAAAGGTAAACGCGCTAATGCAAGTACTGGAAAATTATGCTGAAAATTCCTTGGTTTTCAAGAATTACGCAGAGCTGACACGTGCTTATAATTGGCGCTTTTCCATTACTCATTGTGAACAGCCTCAGGAAAACTACTGTTATTTTTTTAAAAATTTTGCTACAATACAGCGTTGGCTGAATCGTTTACGTGGTGATTTGTTGGCCCAGGGAGGCATCATTCCAGCTATGGAACGGTTTGTCGAATCTTTGTAATGGAGAGTGGAGTATGAAGTTAGCTCAGGATTTAAGATCAGGAAATATTATTAAAGTCGGTAAAGACCTTTATGTCATTATCAAAACCGAATATTTCAGGGCCGCAAGATGTAACGCGGTCATGAAAACCAAATACAAAAATATGTCTACCGGTTCAGTAAGTGAAGTTATTTTTAAAATTGACGATAAGCTGGAAGATATACGCCTGGATAAAAGGGCTATGCAGTTCCTTTATGAATCTGACGGTATGTATGCGTTTATGGACCAGGAAACATTTGACCAGATTGAAATTCCAAAAGAAGACCTGGGTGACAATGCCAATTATATAAAAGAACAGGATATAGTTGATATTCTTATTTATGAAGGACGGCCTTTAAGTGTGGAGCTTCCCAGGACCGTTGAGCTGGCAATTACATACACTGAACTGGGTTTGCGCGGGGATACTTCCGGCAAGGTTTTAAAGCCGGCTACCCTGGAAACCGGTTACGTGGTACAGGTCCCGATTTTTTGTAATACGGGAGATAAACTGAGAATAGATACTACCACCGGTGAATATGTTGAACGCGTAAAATAAATTTTTTACATAAAAAGTTTTTTAATTAACAAAAATTTCTTCAATGGTATCCTGAGTATAAATTTCTTTTAAGGAAAAACTTTTTTTATCTGTATCAAAAATAACGACCGTAGCCAGAGAATTTGTGTCTCTCGGTACTGCCGGAGATCCGGGATTAATATAGATCGTGTTTTCTATAATTTTCAGACTATAAATATGAGTATGTCCTGAAATAATCACTCTTGATTTGGTCTCAAAAGCAAGATTTTTAAACTGGCCTTCTTTTTCAAACAAATGACCGTGAGTAACGCAAATTTTCAGTTTATCGAAATCTTTTATTACAAAAGGTTCATGGATCATATATTCCTTAAATTTGGAATAATCATCATATCCGTCACAGTTCCCAACATAATACTCAACAGTTTTCTCTTTGTAATTCATGAGCGAGTTCATTATCTGCTCTGAATTTTGTCTGGAAGTTTCATCTTTATTATAACTAAAGAAAATATCTCCCAGACACCATATCTGATCAGCAGTCTTGAAGTATTTTTCCATTAACAGGTTAAAAACTTTGAGGTTGCCGTGCAGATCAGAAAAAATGAGTATTTTCATGGTTTTTAGTAATGTATTAAAGAAACAATTTTTTTACAACTTAACTTCGACCTGCCTTTTAAGAAATCAAGCTCCATTAAAAAAACTATAGCCTTGGTTTGAGCATTGGTAAGCTGCAAAAGTTTTTCTATAGCATGAATTGTTCCACCTGTAGCCAGAACGTCATCCACTACTACCACCTTGTCCTTTTTGGTTAACGCGTCCTTATGGATTTCCAGAATATCTTTACCATATTCCAGATCATATTCCATGGAGTGGACCTCATGGGGCAGTTTGTTTTTCTTTCTGATCGGGACAAAACGTTTTTTGCATTTATAGGCCAGCGCTGCTGCAAAAATAAAACCGCGCGATTCGACTCCGGCTATTACGTCGAAATCCACCTTATTAAGTGCATCAGCCATTTGTTTTATTGTGCTGCGGAAGGCTTTGGCATTGTTAAGTAAAGGTGTAATGTCTTTGAATATGATACCTTTTTTTGGAAAGTCAGGGATATCTCTTACCCATTTTTTTAAGTCCATATTGTCCTCCCTTATTTATTTTAATGACCAAAGGTTAAAGTTTATTCGGTTCAGGGCAGTTTTTTATTTGATAATTGTAACATAGAAATTCAATAATTCAGATGATTTGCTGAAAATATTTTGTAAGTTCGCAGGATATTTTCAAGACTGAAGGAGAAATAAAAAAAATTAACGAAAATCATTTGCCAAACTCTGTATTTTTTTGAATTATTCGTGATATTATTGAAATAACAAAAATAATAATGACTTAATTGGGGGGTCATACCTTGCAGGAAAAAATCGATCAGCTAGCTTTAGACGTAAATTTTTTGGACGCCAGTGATATTCAAACTATCAAATGTGTTCATGATGATCTTGTGGACGTTCGTCGTGATATAGGGTCAAAAAATGAACTTATCGACAAGCTGCTGGCAACTGTTATCAATTTTGTCAGTGGAGTGATCGAAGGTAGTATTTCTTTCGAATCGCTTGAAGACAGAGTTTCATCCTTAATTAATATACTGATCCTAAATGAAGGTGAGTTAACCACAAAAAAGAAAAAAATAGCATTATCTGCTGAACTTGAGAATAATATTCGACAGGTAATTGAAAAATTTACCTTGAATGAAACAGGTATGAGCAGTATTCGGGAAACTGAAAAAAAGGAAAGTGATCAGAAAGCGAGCGTAGATGACGGCATGGACTTCATTAATGATAAACAGCTGTTTATCGATTTTATTGTAGAAGCAAGGGATCATTTGGCGGTTATTGAAGAAAGCATTCTGGGCCTGGAGGAAAATCCACATGACAGCGGCAAAATTGACGCGATTTTCAGGGCTTTTCATACGATTAAAGGTGTAGCCTTATTTTTAAGGCTCAAACAAATCGGGGAACTGGCTCATAAAACCGAAAGTGCTCTGGATAAGGTAAGGAATAAAGTTGTCCCTTTCAGTTCTCATGTGGCTGATGTTATGTTTAGCGTCCGCGACAAGATTATTTCGATGATGGATGCTTTGGAACAAAACCTCGCCAAAGATTTATTGAAAGAAAGCGAATTTGAACTGTTTGATATATTGAACGATGTAGATAATATTTTTAACATAAAAGCTGAGGCTGATAAATCTCCGGAGTCTAAAAGTGAGGATATTGTTAAAAAGAATGACCATACTTCCAATATTGATAATTCCATAAAAGTTGATTACTTAAAAATAGATCATTTAATAAATTATACCGGGGAATTGCTTATAGCTCAGTCTTTATTGTGGAATAATAACTATATTCTGGGTAATAATGATCAGAAATTTTTAAATATAATAGAACAAATCAAACGAATATCATCAGAGCTGCAAAAAATCAGTTTAAGCATGAGGATGGTACCGATTAAACAAACATTTTCCAAAATGCAGCGGATTGTTCGGGACTTGTCACACAAACTGCAAAAACAGGTAAAAGTAGTGCTTATCGGTGAGGACACCGAACTGGACAGGTCTCTCATCGAATCTATTAATGATCCGTTGGTACATTTGGTCAGAAACTCAATTGATCATGGTCTGGAAAACCCGGAGGAGAGGAAAAAATCCGGCAAACCTGAATTCGGGACCATTCACCTTAAAGCTTATCATCAGGGTGGCAGTATTGTAATCGAAGTCAGCGACGACGGGAAAGGTCTGAATAAAGAAAGAATTCTGGCCAAAGCCCTTGAAAAAGAGCTGATAAAAGATTCTACCGGTATGAGCGATCAGTCCATCTGGCAGCTTATTATGGAGCCGGGTTTTTCTACTGCGGAAAATCTAACGGATGTATCCGGCAGGGGTGTGGGTATGGATGTCGTCAAATCTAATGTCGACAAACTGCGCGGGCGAGTAGATATTTATTCGAAAAGCGGCGAGGGCACCACCATGACCTTACGTATACCTTTAACGCTGGCGATAATCCTTGGTATGATTGTAACCATAGGCGGTGAGTACTATATAATTCCTTTACAAACGATTATGGATATTTTACGGCCTCAACCCGGACAAATTCATTCAGTGGAACATAAGAATGAGGTGCTGCTGATGAGAGGGGAAACAATCCCTATCATCAGATTATACAAGATGTTAAATATTGAAAATGCCCGGACCAATCCTAATGATGCTCTGCTGATTGTAGTTGAATTCGAGGGCAAACATAAAGCTCTGATGGTTGATGATATTCTGGGGCAACAGGAAGTTGTAATAAAATCTATTTATGAAAGCCTCAATGAAAGAAAGTTTTTCTCAGGTTGTTCTATATTAGGGAATGGTAAAGCAAGCTTAATTTTGAATATGGGAAGATTTTTTTCTCTGGAATAGTTTAAAGTGAGAAAAAATTAATATAGAATATAAGTATATATAAATTATAATTAAGAAGGGGAGTGCTATATGACAAAACAATATACCGAGACACTTGTAACCTCCAATAGTACCAAAGTATTGGAAGGGAAATATTTGTCCTTCAGAGTAGGAGAGGAAGAATATGGTATACCTATAAAAAAAGTTATCGAAATTTTAAGCATGATGGATATTACTCATATACCGCATACTCCTGACTATGTTAAAGGTGTAATTAACTTGAGAGGCAAGATTATTCCCGTTATGGACCTCAGGCTGAAATTCGGTCTGTCTCAGCAGGAATATACTGAAAGGACCTGTATTATTGTTGTTGATGTGGATACTCCTAAAGGTAAGGCCTTAATGAGCATCGCTGTTGATTTTGTTTCCGAAGTGATTGACGTTTCAGCAGGAGATATCAGCGAAGCGCCGGATTTCGGCCAGGCTGTGAAGACAGACTACATTTTGGGTATAGCGAAATTTCAAAATAAAATCAAGATTTTGCTCAGCATTGAAAAAGTCCTTAATGATGAAAACATTATCAGTATTATGGAAAATGTTCAGCAAATGAAAGATGGTTGAATTTTTCGCTCCCCCTCAGTTAGAGAAGGAAACATTCCAGAAATATAAAGAACTAATTTATGAGAAAGCCGGCATCACTCTCAGTAATGAAAAAACAGAATTTTTAAAAGGACGTATATACAAAAGGCTGCGTCGTTTAGGTATCAATAATTTTGAGGATTATTTTAAACATATAACAAATCCTGGAAACGTCGATGAATTTACCGAATTTCTGAATGTAATCTCAACCAATGTTACTCATTTTTTTAGAGAAAACCAGCATTTTGATTTTTTGAAAAATGAGGTTATTCCTAAATTCTTGGACCAACCGGAAATAAATATCTGGTCTGCCGGCTGTTCAAACGGAGCTGAGCCTTATTCCTTAAGCATCACATTTATGGAATATTTTATTGGCAAAGCAAAGAAGCCTCATATTAATATTTACGCCTGTGATTTATCTCACGATGTTTTGCATGATGCAATTCTGGGTGTCTATGATGAGGAAATATTAAGGAATGTGCCGGAGAATCTTTTAAAAAAATATTTCAAGACAGGCGTCAATGAAATGAAGGGTAAATACAAAGTGCAGGAGATACTCAGAAAGTCAGTAAAATTTTACCAGCATAATTTGTTGAATCCCTTTCAGGTAGGGGTTAAGTTCGATATTGTTTTTTGCCGTAATGTGATGATATACTTTGATAATACAGTAAAGACGCAGGTTGTGCGTAATATCTTCAATGTATTAAAAGAGGGCGGCTATTTTTTTACCGGACACTCGGAAAGCATGATTGGACTAGCTAATAAAAGACCGGTAGCGCCTTCTGTATATTTAAATGACTGACAGGAGCGGTTCAGGGAATAATGGAAAAAGAAATTCGATTATTGATTGTGGATGATTCTCCGGTCGTCAGGAAAATCCTCACCAAAGCATTAGACAATAAATACGGTATACATGTTGTCGGTTCAGCTGAAGACCCATACCAGGCCAGAGACATGATTGTAAATTTAAAACCGGATGTAATCAGTCTGGACGTGGAAATGCCAAAAATGGACGGCCTAACATTTTTGCATAAAATTATGACATACTTTCCGGTACCAACGATAATTGTCAGCTCTATTACACAGGAAGGAAGCAGTAACGCTTTAAAAGCCCTTGATCTGGGAGCTATAGCAGTTGTGGCCAAACCTGATCAGAATTCGGTTGGAGACTCCGTAATTGAAGAATTAATTCATAATATTCATCTGGCATCCAAAATAGACATACATCAGTTTAAGAAAAAAAACGCCAAGAAACAGGACGTAATACCGTCGAAGTTAAGCTACGCGTCTACGCCTTCTATTCCCAAAATTATCGCTATCGCTTCCTCAACAGGTGGTGTGGAAGCGCTGCGGGTAGTTCTTCCTCAGTTCCCGGAAAATTCTCCGGGAATTCTGGTAGTTCAGCATATGCCGCCTGTATTTACCAAATCCCTGGCCAATACTCTCGATCAGATATGTGCATGCCAGGTGAAAGAAGCCGAGAACGGTGATATAGTTAAGAATGGTCATATCTTTATTGCTCCTGGAGATTTTCATATGTTATTAAACAAGAGTGACAACGGTGGCTATTTCGTATCTTTGAAGCAGGGGCCCCCTGTTTGTTATCAGCGTCCTGCGGCTGATGTGCTTTTTCAATCGGTAGCCAGGGCTGCCGGTAAATATGCTGTCGGTGTTGTGCTGACCGGAATGGGTTCCGATGGAACAGCCGGTTCCAAAGCCATGAAGGAATGCGGGTCGGTGATTATCGCACAGGACGAACCTACATCCGTTGTCTACGGCATGCCCAAATCGGTTTTTGAGTCCGGAGTGGTTGATAATGTGTTACCACTACAGGACATCCCTAAAAAAGTTTTGGAAACCTGTGCGCAGATAAGAAATTAGAAATTATGACTAAAAGAACAGTATTGATAGTTGACGATGATAATACTCTGGTAGACGTTCTATCTTTGACTTTAACTATTCTCAGGGATATTAATGTGGAGAAGGCTTCATCTGGAATAGAAGGTATTCAAAAGGCTGAAGCCATAATTCCGGACCTTATCATAATGGATTACAAAATGCCCGGTATGAACGGATGGGATGCGGCCGCGCAGCTTAAAAACAATCCCAAGACCAGTCATATACCTATTATCGGTTATACTGCCTGGGCGGGGAAAGAGGATATTCAACGTGGTATACGTCTTGGTCTGAACGAAATAATCACCAAACCGGTTGATCTGGATATCTGGGAAGTTAAACTAAACCATTATTTAAAATAAAATTTCTTCTTTATTGAAGTAATGTTCAAAAAGAATTTCCAGTTGCCCGGTCCTCATCATCCATTGTAAAAATTCCTGTCTGGTAACAAAAGTTGTCAAAACATATTGTTTATCACCGGGCAGAATGAATCCATGTTCCACAAAATAATTAACATATTTCAAGTAGGGATTGTCCAAAGTTATATTCTGAAAAAAAGTACTTTCTTTAGAAGATGAATAAATATCAAGACTTAAAGCCTGTGCGATTACTTCCATAGCGGTTTTCCTGGTTATTATCTGATAATCATCACGTTTTTCAATCCATTTATTAGTGAGAGCGAATTGATAAGCATCATTGATCCATTCTCTGTTATCCTCGGAATGTGGCAAAACGATTTCTTTAAATTTTGTCAGCCAGGTGATGATATCTTTCTGCGACACTCTGCCTAACGGATTAAAATGGTCGGAGCGGTCAAGAACTCCTATAGTGGCCAGTTTGTCCAGATTCTCACTATCAATATCCTTATAATGGAAGAGGCGAATTATGTAAAAGTGGTAATTTATTTCTCCGTCCTCGAGAGTATTGGTAAAAACGATCCTGTTTTTGCCATATTGCAAGGGTATAATTTGTTCAAATTGACCTATCTTTCTCATTTTGGCTACGTTATAAAATCCTGTGGTCTTGTTGCTGATTGTGAGTTGCGAAAGCCGGTCGGCTACTCCATTGAAAGAAAGCTCATCTTTATATGTAGTCAGGGAATCCTGCTCGGGCCTGATAAAATCCATAAAAGCATTATTTACATTAAGTATCGATTTGTTCCCGGCCATATCGTAGGCTTCCAGACTGAAATTTTTTTTAATCAGACTGACCGGATATTCAATAGAAAAGCTGTTGTTCAGGAACTGAATATGTTCTTTTTTTTGATTTTCATCGGTTAGCCTGGCCCCATCCTGTCTCAATATTTCGTTGGCTTGCAGATATAATTTGATGGTTTTGTTAAATACATGACCGATAAAGGAAAGTCTGGGCTTTTTGTCGTCCAGCACTATTTGAACAGTTTTGGAAAAGTTGCTGGATTTATTGTCCAGCAGAGAAAAACTTTTGGTTTTTACATTATTAATATCCGAGTTTAAAGGTATTATGATTTCCCATTGGCCGTTTTGATTGGTCTGGGCTTTTTCTACCGGAGCTTCATTCACATAGGCCCAGATCAAAGAGTTTTTTGGCCCCCAGCCGGAAATCGCTACCTTTTTTTGATTGGTGAAGCCGGGATACTGATAAATAAGCGGAGTTTGCATTTTTTCCAGTTCCTGCAGCGATATGGAAAAGTAAGAAATAGGGTTGTAAATATTATCTGCGATCGGTAACTGGTAAGTGTAATCAATATATAGGCCCATGTTCATATCAAAAGGACTGTAAAGTTTGTCATAAAATAACCCTATGCCGAATGTATAGAAACGACTTTCAACTCCTGTGCGTAAATGCAGATATTTGTTAGCATCATAATTTATTCCTAACTTAAAAGAGTTGTTACTGTAATCCGCTTCCAGTTGATAGTCTGTGTTTTTATAATTTACCCCGCAACCCAGATAGTTTTTGTCCTGATTGATGTCATAAGTAAGTCCCAGATAAATATTTTGCAGCCAGTAACTGGACATCAAGAGTCCGAACCTGTGAAATGTATCCATTTGACTATCAAATGAGTATTGCTGCAGACCCAGTGAGTACCCGCAGTCAAAATCTTTAAAGATAAAAAAATCATTTATTTTATTGCCTATACCGAATCGAGCCTGGTTTATAGACGCGGAAAAGTCACCGTTGGCCCTTATCCTGTCATCGATGAATTGGGTAATAGGTATACCGTTCATATATTGCGAAAAGAACGAAAATGACAAAGAAAAATTAGGAAACGGATAGGTAAAATTTATATGGGTATTATTCAATTCGTTTTCAAAAACCAGATTGTACCAATAAAAAGACATACAGTCGCTGTGGCCCAGCAGTGCCGGGTTTAGCACAGAAGCGAAGATATTGTCCTTGTAGGCAATTCCGGAATTGCCCATGCTGCCTAGCTGCGGATGATAGAAGGAATTGATAATATCCCATTCCTGAGCAAATATCAAAGAGCCCAGAAGCAGGCTAGAGAACAATAAATTTTGTAATACTTTTAACATAATTTTTCTTTCCGGATTCGTGGATCACAATTTTTAATAAATATAAACCTTTATGCAGCAATTCACCGTTATTTAATATTCCGTTAAAGGAAACCAGTTTGTAACCGAAATCGCTGTAGTCCTGTGCATAATCCCATACTGTACTTCCCAGGCTGTTAAACAGGTAGAGGTCTACGTGACATGGCTTGCTTAGAAGAAAGCCTATTTTCATCGGATCGGCCTGTATATTCAGCGGATTAACTTTGGTCGGATAAACTAAAAAATTACTCACAAAAAAATCATTATTGCTGAAGAATGTTATATCTGCTGTAGGGTACTGGTTTTTAGCGGTATCGTAAGGAACAATTTTTATTGTCCCCTGATTGGCATTCAGCGGACCTATTTTCAGTACGCCTTGATCAGGATCGCTAGCAACTGCAGGAACCGAGAAGGGTGTTAACATAACATCATTGAAATATGTTTGCGTCAGGCTTAAATCTACTTCGCGGCCGTTACGAATGAAATAAACAAGCAGGTAATCACCATTTTCAATAATTTCACCGTTGCGAAAATTAGAAGTAATTCCGAAGGATTGTCTTTCCACTTTTTCTATATATTCAGGAAATTCCAGGAAGAAAATATCCTGAGTAGGGATACTTATTTTTGTCGAACTGTTACCGGAGGTTGTACTTTCCCAGTTAAATGCTTTTACACGTCTGAGGTCTATATTTTTTCCCAGATAACGGTAACGCAGAAAACCATCGACAAAAAGACTTTCCGGTACAAAAGACTGATTGGGTGAGGCGATATAAAAAATATCCAGTGAAGCTTTGGAAGCAAGAGTGACCGGAAAAGACTGAGTTGTTACAAACTCATAAAGGTAGGATACATTCAGACTGCTGAGGTTTTGTTCATAAAATTGCGGGTACATGTCCTTTATGGATATGGCAGAACCAAAATCATTATGGACCCTGAAAGAAAGATAAATTTGTTTAGTTATCACATCATGCAGTACGGATGGAGTTACACTTATTAATTCCAGACTTACCTTGTTTTCCGTAAGGGAAATTAAGCCGTCAGGTTTGGGAAGCGGGAACATTGCGGCGATATTAATTGAACTTGTTGCAGCACTTTTATTGATATTTATTCGCAGGTAATCACTCATGTATTGCGCCTGCGGGATCTTCATCCCTATATCGAAGAGTATCAGAAAATTATAATCACCATGTGTATTGGATAGTTGTTTTAGGGTAATATCAGCCGTTGTTTTACTGCTGAAACTTACAATCGTACTCTGAAGTATGTCGGAAAGTGAATATTGGTCATTATTATCTTCATCCTGTACAACTGTAATTTTTTTGATTCCCAGATCATCACCGGTAAACAATACCAGGTTATTACTGATCTGGATGTTTAATGTCGAAACGTTTTCAATCGCTTTTACGTAAAATTTCAGGACCGGCGACAGCACTTCTCCCAGAATGCTTACCGTGCTTACTAAAAAATTGCTGCTGCTGATAAAAATATCAGCTTTTCCGGTCGTAAAGTCTACGGTCGGGGAACTTTCGAGAACACTTTTTAATGTATGATTATTACCGAATAATGATTCGCTGTAGTTTAAATCCGTTAGATGTCCCAGGGCTTTTTTATTTGTTTCCGTACTTTGGGCAAGCACATAGTTAATAAAAAAAAGTTTTTCCTGAGAAATATCATTAAAAGTAGTAAGAACCTGATTAAGGGTAAGCACTATTTCTTCATTCGGCGAGATATAAACATAATTGCCTCTCTGGATATTTAAAAGTTGAGGATCAACAAAATCCCAGATATTGTTGGTATTGGTATCCCTATAAACGGTTACGCCCTCAATACGACTGTTATCGGAAAAATCATTCAGGAATTTCAGATCGGCGTTGTTACGTAATTTTATGCTGTTAACTGTGGTTGTGCAGAAATATGATTTTAACCTGAAGGCCAGTAAAGGTACTTCCATACCCCCGATAAATATCGAGTTCTGTATATTGCTGTTTATATCAATGCGCACACCGCCCAATAACAGGTTGCAAGTCGGCATAGTTTCAAAGGCGTTTATGGCGAAGTTTGAAAAAATACCTCTCACCGAAACTCCGGTTATTGCAAAATTTATACTGATACCTGCCTGCATACTGCCTGTGGGGAGATAAGCCAGACTATAGTTGTAGGTTGTACCCAGAGCCATATCCGCAGTAGGTAACGTTAACGTGTTATCTCCTATCAGTATATCGGCAGTAATTTTTTTGTTACTGTCATCATTTGAATAAAGTATCAACTTGCTTCCGTCCAGGGACTGATTGCTTTGCACATTGCAGACCACAGTGAATAGCTTTGAAGGTTCTATAAAAGGCTGCGCATGGATACCGAAAATTGGTAATGATGAATTGTCATTAAAGCTTAGTATGTTCGGGGTAGAGTTGTAAAATGCCTTTAGCGCTGTTACTGTAAACGTTTTTGCCAGATAGTCACCTGTGATGGAAGTTGTTACAGGCGAGAAAATACCGCCGAAGTTACTGCGTCCTTCTATAGCGTCCAGAGTCAGATGAATTACTTCATAGCCATAGTCTATAGTTGGAGCCAGGTTCATTACCAGATAATAATTTTTTGGGTTTGTGATAAACAAAGACTGTGGTATATCCAGAGTAATACGATTATTACTGACAACACCAGGAGACAGTATAAATTGGTTTTGATCATTTAGATTTGTGGGGCCGCCGGTGTCTTCGTATAATTTGAAGTCAATCTGGTTCAGGCTTACAGTTCCGGATATCTGAAATCCCAGACGATCGCATAGCAGCTGATCGGCAATATTACTGCCATCCTGATAAATTTGCAGATGATATATAATATTTTTTTGCGAACCCTGAGGTAAAAAATAGTTAATGGTCAATGTCAGCGATTTTAAGGCCAGAATTGTATCTGTAGGCACTGCAGACTGACTGACAACCATTATATTTAAGGATGGCAAAGGGTCAAAAGTATATATGCTGGTATTGGAATTCGCGCCGAGGACATTTATTGAAGCAATCGTAATATCCAGGCTTGTACCATCCGCTATGCTGGGATCGGATTGATAAGCGAGAGTGAAATTGTAGGATGTAGGCCCGGTCATTGTTGCATCTGTTATCATTTGAATTGTGTTAAGCCCCTGGGCCAGGCTTATCGAGCTTGTTGGACCATTTAGAGAAAACAGGACGATTGAACCCAGATTGGAACCATGGTTGGCAGCAACATTAATGATAACGGATAACTGGTCTGAAAAGTCTATGGTCGGTGATACATCAAAATTGAAAAAAGTGACAAACTGATTGTTTGTGCATTGGAAATTGGAGCTTATTGTATTATCGGAATACAAGGTTGAAATCGAAAAATTTTTTAACATACTGGTGCCAGGCATAAAACAGGGTACCGGGGAACCACCGCCGTCTGTAGCTTCTATTGCATTTAGTGATAAAAGCAACTGACTATTCCCCACATTAGCGGAAGAAGCAATGTCAATCGCGATCATATAATTTTTGGTAGTAGATATCTGGTTGGTGGACAAGAGATTTAATGTCGTATGATTGTTGGTAATAGTATATGAAATGGGTAATTGACTGCCATTAGGAACATTACTGCCGTCTACCGGATATATGGAAAATTTTATATGATCAGGATTTATATTGCCTGATACGGTAAAGTCAACTGCCCGCCAGTAATCGAAATTACCGGATGGTGAAAGATTAAAATAATAAGCAGGGTTACGCACCGAGCCTCTGGGAATTATCAAAGAGATTGTGCCTGCGTTGTTATTCAGCACAATGTCACTAAATGATAAAGCACAACATAAAAGCAGAAAAGTTAAAATCTTTTTCAACGAAAATTACTCCCCAATTCAAGCACACTTAAAAGCATATTCAGGCTGTCCGAAAATATGTGTTTTGTCATTGCGAGGAACAAGGTCTTCATTTTCGGACAGACATAACAAAATATAAATCTTCAACTTATGAAATTATTCGTTTCATTAATTTATATTATATATGTATATACGGTCTTTCTGAATATTTTCTGCATATTATTTTTGTTTTTCATTATAAAAACGTTATGTTATGATATAAGCCTATGTCGATTTTAGACTGGTTTGCCAAAAAGAACGATAATGTTGTCGTAGAGCGCGAAAAGCTTGATATCCCCGGTAATTTATGGGTTAAATGTATCTCTTGCGGTGGCGTGTTATATAGTAAAGAACTGGAAGAAAACCTTAAAGTCTGCAATCACTGCGGGCACCATTTTCGTCTCACCAGCAAAGAACGTTTGTTTATTACGGTGGATGCCGATTCTTTTGAAGAAATTAATCCCGGCATGGAGCCGGTAAACAGTCTTGGTTTTACAGATACAATTTCCTATGATGATCGCATTAAACAGGCCAAAAAGAAGTCCGGTATGAAAGAAGCTGTTATAACCGGCACAGCTAAAATCGAAGGTTATGCTGTTGCCGTTGGCATTATGGATTTCAGTTATATGGGCGGCAGCATGGGTTCGGTTGTCGGTGAAAAAATAACCCGTCTTATAGAAACAGCAATTGAAAAAAACCTTCCGGTTATTATTTTTTCAGCATCCGGAGGCGCCAGAATGCAGGAAGGTATTTTATCCCTGATGCAGATGGCCAAGACCTCAGGAGCTCTTTATCGTCTGAAAGAAAAGGGTTTATTGTATATTTCCGTTATGACCGACCCGACGACCGGTGGTACGACAGCATCTTTTGCCATGCTTGGCGATTTGCATATAACCGAGCCCAATGCCTTGATAGGTTTTGCCGGTCCCAGAGTTATAGAACAAACCATCAGACAAAAATTACCCAAAGGGTTCCAGCGCAGTGAATACTTGCTGGAGCATGGTATGATTGATTACATTTCCCCTAGAAAAGAGCTAAAGAAGTTATTAAAATCTTTATTGGAATTTACGCAGTACAACAAATTAATTGTTGCGGATAAAAATGAGAGCAACGAAAAAGCGCAGGATGATGAATAGAAACTATCTGGATTTTGAAAAACCTATTTTTGAACTGTATAACAAAATTGAGGAGCTGAAAAAATTGTCCGGCAGCAAAAAAAATATGGATGAAGATATAAAAAAGATAAAAGATAAGGCTGAACAGCTCAGGGACAAGATTTTTACCCATCTTGAGCCCTATCAGATTGTACAGATTGCACGTCATCCGGACAGGCCTCTCACCTCAGATTATCTGGAAAATGTTTTTACCGATTTTATAGAATTGCATGGTGACAGGCTTTATGGAGATGACAAAGCCCTGATTGGCGGATTTGCCAAACTGGATAACAGGCCGGTTATGGTTATCGGTCATCAAAAAGGTAAAGACACCAAACAAAATATTTATAGAAATTTTGGCATGCCACATCCTGAAGGCTACAGAAAAGCCTTACGTTTGATGAAGCTTGCTGAAAAGTTTTCTTTGCCGGTTGTCGCTTTGGTCGACGTGCAGGGAGCATATCCTGGGCTGGGTAGTGAAGAAAGAGGCGTAGCCGAAGCTATCGCCAAAAATTTGCAGGAAATGATGGGGCTTAAGGTTCCGATAATAGTAATCATAACAGGTGAGGGTGGCAGTGGCGGAGCTCTTGGTGTGGCTATCGGCAACAAAGTAGCCATGCTAACATATTCGGTTTATTCGGTTATCAGCCCGGAAGGGTGTGCGGCAATACTCTGGAGAGACTCATCTATGGCTTCTGTAGCTGCTGAAAACCTTGGCATTACTGCTCCCAAACTTTTGGAAATAGGTGTAATAGACGAAATTATTGAAGAACCGCAAACAGGGGCGCATAGTGATCCGCAAAAAGTGTATAAAAAAGTCAAAGTTTTTTTGAAAAAAGAACTAAAACGATACAGCCAGTATCCGCTTGATAAATTACTGGAAGAACGTTATCAAAAATTCAGAGTGCTGGGGAAATTTACTGAAGCTTAAATGCTCGTATTTTTTATAATGATACTCGACGCAAAATGGAATTGCAGCAAGGAGCCGTGGAGCGAGCTGCGGAGGTGTGCTTATGCACATTGAGAAAGCGAGCGACAAAGGCAACCCAGGCTATGCCGGAGGCTTCGCCGAGGCGAGCGCAGCCGCAAACCATTTTACTAAGAGTATAACTACTCGTGTACGTTATCAGGAAACAGACAAAGGCAATCGTGTTTATCACGCTCAGTATCTTGTCTGGCTGGACATGGCCAGGACAGAATATTTACGCTCCCATGGTATTGATTATGCCAGGTTTGAGGAAGAAGGATATTTCCTGGTTGTGAAAAAAGTTGAGGTTGATTATCACTTTCCGGCACAATTTGATGATCTTATTGATATTGTTATTAATAGAATAGAACGGCAAAAAATCAGGGTTGACTTTTATTATGATATCGTACATAATTCCTCAAAGAAGCTGCTGGCTTCTGCGTATACTCAGTTAGTATGTATAAATAAAAAGGGTAAGCCGATTAAAATTCCAGAAAAAATGATTTCGATTTTGAGTGATTGATTTTATATTCTAGTAGAATAGTTTGCGGAGTTTATGAATGTGTTCGACGCAAAATGGAATTGCGGCGAGACGCCAAGGAGCGAGTCCCGGAGGTGTGCGAATTGCACATTGAGGAGGCGAGCGACGAAGGGCAACAAAGCCGCAGACCATTTTGCTAAGAGGCCGAAGTGGCGGAATTGGTAGACGCGTTGGTCTCAAAAACCAATGGGCTTTTAGTCCATGCCGGTTCGATTCCGGCCTTCGGTACCAGTCTTCGCTTCGCGACGAGCGAAGTGAGGAGCGTTAGCGAAGACTGTCGCGACGTAGCATTAGCCTGGGCGGACAAGTAGTTTTTAGTTGTCGCCAAGATAGGACTCGGCAAACCAGTTAAATAAGTGTTACTGAACCGAGAGATTTTAAAATTCTTTAGGAGGAATTTATGGTAGAAAAAAAGTATTCAGGTAAAAGGGAGGATGATATGTCCGTCAAAGAAACAGCAACTGTACAGGTACCGGTTAATACGTCCGTTCCTACTGAAATGAAAGGACAAGCTGCTGCTCCGCGTACCAGTGATAAAGATAAAATTGACCAGACGTTGAATATTGTTCATTTGCAACACCTGGAGCTTGATCAGCTTTATGCCAAAGCCGAAGAATTGGGTTTGGAGAATTATCGCTTGTTTGCCAGAAATGACCTGATTTTCAAGATTCTGGAAGCGAACACTGCTAAAAACGGATTTATTTTTGCTGCTGGAATACTGGAAATTTTATCGGAAGGTTATGGTTTTTTAAGAATAAATAATTATTTACCCGGTGAAGATGATATCTATGTTTCGCAAACCCAGATTAAACGTTTTATGTTGAACACCGGCGATTATGTCAGCGGACAGGTAAGACCTCCCAAAGAAGGCGAACGTTATTATAGCCTTGTCAGGGTTGAGGCAATAAATAATAAGGATCCTGAACTGGCCAGAAAAAGAACTTTATTTACCAATTTAATTCCTGTATATCCTTCCAAACTTTTAAGAATGGAAAATAAAGCCAGCAATATCACAGGTCGCATAATAGATATGGTTACACCTATAGGCAAAGGACAAAGAGGTCTTATAGTGTCGCCGCCTAAAGCCGGTAAGACAACTATATTAAAAGATATTGCCAACAGCATTACCATGAATAATCCGGAAGTAATCATTAAGGTTCTTTTAGTGGACGAACGTCCTGAAGAAGTTACGGATATGGCCAGAAGTATTCAGGGTGAAGTTATCAGTTCCACTTTTGACGAACCGCCCGAGAGGCACGTCAGGGTCGCGGAACTTGTTCTGGAAAGCGCCAGACGTCTTGTGGAATGTGGAGAAGATGTTGTCGTTCTTTTAGATAGTATTACCCGTTTGGCCAGAGCCTATAACCTGGTAGTGCCGCCCAGCGGACGTACTTTGTCTGGTGGTTTGGACCCAAGCTCGCTGCATAAACCTAAACGTTTTTTCGGGGGCGCCAGGCAGATTGAACACGGCGGCAGCCTGACAATCCTGGCAACAGCCCTGGTAGACACCGGTTCCAGAATGGATGATGTTATTTATGAAGAATTCAAAGGTACAGGTAATATGGAATTGCATCTGGACAGGAAACTGGCCAACAGACGTATTTATCCGGCCATAGATGTGGTAGCTTCTGGTACAAGAAAAGAAGAATTGCTGCTTTCCGAAGAAAATCTGAAAAAAATCTATATGTTGCGTAAAAATATCGATTCCGATAACGCGGTGGAAGAATTGATCAAACTTCTCAAACAGACAAAAAGTAATGAGGAGTTTTTGAACTCAGGGATTTTCAACTAGCTTTTTTAAATATTTTTCTTTTCTTTGAAATACTGACAATCCATGGTTGAAATCTTTTTTACTTCAATTGCTGGATATTGTTTGCATTTAAAGTTTAGTGCCTTGCAACCGTAAGGGAATTCTTTGTCCCAGGTTATATAGTAGAATTGACAATCAAGACATAGATTACGGGCCATTATTTACTTGATTTTTTTACTCATATACAAAACCGTATAATGGCCGGATGAAAAAATATAGGATACATCGTCCATTATGGTTTTTATCAGATAGATTCCACGTCCGCCACGACCCCAATCCTTTTTTAACGTAATTCGTTCATAATATTCAGGATTGAATTCTTTACCTCCATAATCTTTGATAATAATAATAAAGTCTTTATTCTTCACCATGAAATCAATATCTATATGCATTTTTTTATTATTCGAGGAACCATGCGCGATGGCGTTACTGATCCCCTCATTGAGGGCAAGCTCGACATTGACCAGGTCTTCGTCATTAAAGGAAATATTTTTACAGAAATCTTTGAGTATTTTTCTGATATCCTTTATTAGCTTTAAATCGCAGGCAATTTGTATATGTAAATGTTGATCTTTCATTATTTTCTCCGTTTATTCCACAGGCAGGTTCATATTATAAAAGGTCCCTTTATTATTTGATTCAATAGAAAATGTCCCGCCATGCGATTTGGCGATGTGGTTAACAAAGGCAAATTCCAGATTAAGGTCTTCCAGTTTCTGGTCGCTTTGCATGAATTTTTCCAATTGAACGCTTTTTTTGGTTAGTTCCAATAGTTCCATGCTATCAAATAAATAGTTGTAATGTATAATCTGAACAAGCAGATTTTTTTCCTCTGTAAGAAGAGATGTTTTTATATCCACAGTTTTGAATAACAGATTGCCTCCGGCGATTTTGACAATAAAACTGAGTATGGTATTAATGGATTGTTCCATTCTGTCCGGGTCCAGCATATTCTTTTCGATTTGTTTATCAAGTACCATATTCATTTTGAACTGGTTCTTGTTGAAAACTGCCCCCATAGAATCTATAACTTTTTCCACTATATAGTTTATGTTACAGGGCTTTTTGGCAAGCCGCATGGGGCCTGATTCTATTTCAGTATAGAATATCAGTTTGTTCATCAGGTTAAAGACAAGATTTATATTGTTGGACAATTGTTCTTCAATCTCAGGTTCATTGGAAAATTTAAACAATTCTTTGGTTTTTTTGATACTTAGCAACGGTGTGTACATTTTTGTGGCCGTAAGGAACAATATCTCGGATTTTTCTCTCTCCTTTTGTTTGGTTTCAGTAATATTTCTGAAGGATATAATATATTTATCGATATCTCCTTTATGATTGAATATCTCGGAAATTTTGCCAAGGAGCACAACACGTTCTGGCTTGAATAAGACCATATTTATGTTGGGATTGGATGGAGATTTTAGCAGTTCATTGATAAGTATATCTTTTTTTATAGGATTTAAAGAAAATAAATCTCTGGCCGCAGGATTTTCCATAATGATTTTTTGATTGGTGTCGGTAATTATTATTCCGTCGGAAATGTTATTAATAATGGAACTCAATCTTTCTGAAGCCACTTTTTCTTCTTCGATAATCGATATAATTTTCAGTTGATTGGCAACAGCCATGGAAATGGTTTTGCCGACTTCCTGGTCGTACTCATCAAAGTCGTTCCGGTTACTTTTATTAATGATTTGAATGATGGCAGTTACTTTGTTATCAACGGTAATAGGGATTTGCAGCAGATTATATGTAATGGAGATATCATCAGTAAAAATCAATTCACGTTCTTCCGGCAGAAAATAGTTTTTAGTTAAACCTTTATCCCAGCGCTCCAGATTTATATCAGCTCCTAAAGGTCTGGAGAAGAAACGCGGGAATTTTTTGCTTATTGACTGATAAATTGTTGCAATATGTCCATTGTCCTGTTTGGTGATGATCTGGACAATTTCTACTCTAAATATCCTGAATGAATATTCCAGGGCAAGCTTCATTATCTCCTCAAATGAATAAATAGTAGGAATAGTAAGAAAGAATTTTATATATTGGTACATAAGAATATTTTTATCTTGCAGTTTATTAACGGTTAACTCTGTTTCCGCCGAAAGGATAGACAGTACTTCATTGGTTTTTTCGCCCACGCGTGAAAATATGTTTTTGCCTTTTCCGGAAAAACGGGCCAGTGTGTTGCCGGTGATTATTTCGTTAAGGAATTTGACCAGGTTTCTGGAAGCAAGGATAAGAGAAAGCTGATAGAGAACAAAAACAAAAACTATGCCTGCAAAAATTAATATAGAGAGATTATGCATTGGGTTGTTTTACCGTATATAAAAGTCTTACCCTCTTCATTTTTATTATATCAACTTTAAGTAGCTGTGAGAATAATTCTTTCATATTTATTTGTTTGTCTGCGGTATTTTTCACTTTCAGATATAACTGAGTTTGGTTCAGGCAGCCATATTTTATTATTTCCGGGATTTTTTCCAGCATGGGAATGGCTTTATTCAAAGATTTATTATTATTAAATTGAACCATATACTCAATGGCGTATTTATGTTTGTTATACCACTTTGCCGGATATTTGGTAGAAACTATTTTTTTGATAATAATACCTCTGGGGCAAATAGTTTGTAGTTTTTCCGATATTATGTGGGCGGGAACATTTTTTTCAAGTGTGATATGGATTAGCTCATGCACTCCTTCCACACCTAACCCGAGTGGTTGAATAAAATTTATTTTCATATTCCTTTGAGTTTTCAGATTATAAGCCAGAGGCAAATCAGCAATACGTAGCAGTCTTTCCCAAAGGTTTATGTAATCGAGATGTCCCAGATAAAGCATGGAATCTGTTTTTTGATGAACAATTATGTAGTAAAACTCTTCTGAACCCTGTACGTTCATATTCTATATATTCTAGTTAAGATTCGGGAATTGTCCAATAACTATCAAAAAGTAATGATAAAAAATACTTGCGCTTTTTTTTTGCTTATATTATATTATGTATGCTTAGCAGTCGGGCACGTAGAGTGCTAATAAAAAAAGGAGGTAAGATTATGTTGAAACCACTAGGTGACAAAGTTATAGTAAAACCTAGCAAAGGAGAAGAAAAAACGAAAAGTGGAATAGTGCTCCCTGATTCTGCTAAAGATAAGCCGAACGAGGGAGAAATAGTAGCAGCAGGTCCCGGTAAAAAGACCGATGACGGTAAGGTAATCCCTTTGGATGTTAAAAAGGGTGATGTTGTTGTATATACAAGTTATTCCGGAACAAAAATTAAAATTAATGATGAAGAGTATTTAATTATTTCGGAAAGCGATATTTTAGCGAAAAAATAAATTAAGGAGGTTAAAATATGGGTGGCAAATTATTATCTTATAACGAAGACGCTTGGAAGAATCTCAATACCGGCGCTAAGGCCGTATATGATGCCGTTAAAGTAACTCTGGGCCCCAGAGGACATAACGTTGTCATAGAAAAAAAATGGGGTTCCCCTACAATTACTAAAGACGGTGTAACCGTTGCCAAAGAAATCGAACTGAAAGAACCGTTTGAAAACATGGGCGCGCAATTGGTTAAAGAAATAGCTTCTAAAACCAACGATGTTGCCGGTGACGGTACAACAACAGCTACGGTTCTTGGTTATGAAATATTTAAAGAAGGCCTGAAAATGGTAAACCGTGGAATGAACCCGGCTTCTTTGAAAAAAGGTATTGATAAAGCTGTGGAAGCCGCAATTAAAGATATTGCCGGCAGAAGCAAAAAAGTGGAAAAGAAGGAAGCTATTTCTCAGGTAGCCGCTATATCCGCTAACAATGATTTCGAAATCGGTAATCTCATAGCAGAAGCTATGGATAAAGTTGGTAAGGATGGTGTTATTACTGTTGAAGAATCAAAAGGGATAGAAACATCTCTTGATGTGGTTGAAGGTATGCAGTTTGATAAAGGTTATGTATCTCCTTATATGATTAATGACAGTGAAAGAATGGAAGCGATTCTTGATGATCCTTATATTCTTTTAACTGACAAAAAAATATCTTCAATAAAAGATTTACTGCCAATTTTAGAGAAAATTGTAAACGTAGGCAGACCGTTGTTAATTATAGCCGAAGATCTGGAAGGTGAAGCGCTGGCGACTCTGGTTGTCAATAAACTGAGAGGCACGCTGAATGTAGTCGCTGTAAAAGCACCTGGTTTCGGAGACAGAAGAAAAGCCATGCTGCAGGATATCGCTATACTTACAGGTGGAACGGTAATTTCCGAGGAAACCGGTTCTACACTGGAAAATATCGATATTGAAATGCTGGGCAAAGCTAAAAAAGCTAAAGTAAGCAAGGAGTTGACTACTATAGTTGAAGGCGCAGGGACTCAGGAAGATATTGATGCGCGTATCGGCCAGATTAAAAAAGAACTGGAATTGTCCGATTCTTCTTACGATAAGGAAAAATTACAGGAAAGATTGGCCAAATTATCCGGCGGAGTAGCCGTGGTAAAAGCCGGAGCTGCGACCGAGACCGAGCTTAAAGAAAAGAAACACCGCATTGAAGATGCATTATCCGCGACCAGAGCGGCTGTAGAAGAAGGCATTGTTTCAGGCGGAGGAGTAACATTAATCCGCGCCATAAAAGCTATCGAAAAAATGGAAAAGGATGTAACCAATCCTGATGAAATGGCCGGAGTGCTCATTGTAAAAAAAGCTCTGGAAGCTCCGTTAAATACAATTGCTTCAAACGCAGGTCTGGAAGGAGCTGTTGTTGTTGAAAAAGTCAAAGAGCTTAAAGACAATGAAGGATTTAACGCTTTGACACTTAAATATGAAGATCTGTTTAAAACAGGTATTGTTGATCCTGTTAAGGTAGTTCGTTCTTCTTTGCAGAATGCAGCCAGTATCGCTTCTATGCTTCTTACAACTTCAGTATTAATAGCTGAAGAACCTGAAGAAGAAAAAGCGTCTGCTGGTGCCGGTATGAACCCTGGAATGGGTGGCGGCATGGGCGGAATGATGTAATTAGTTAGAGGAGAAAAATAAAAAAAGCCCGCTACTGACAGCGGGCTTTTTTTATTTTATAATAACAACCGACATGACTTTTATCCAGTTTGTTCGAGATAATTTGTTCCTTCTTGAAATAATAATTGTTTCCGCATTGTTTTGTTTTTATTACCTTGTGGAAACAAAGGTTCCACCTTTGAAGCGAGCCATAAACGGCTTGCTGCTGGTGCTGATTTTCGGCATTCCTATTTTTTTTACATCGGTTACCAGAAGCGTTTTTGAAGTAAATAAACTGCTCTTGCTCAGGTTTACGACTATTCTTATCGGTATGCTCTGGGTAACCAAGGCTTTGCTTGTAGATTATGAACAAAAAGAAGAGGATGAAGCGCATAAAGGTAAACCCTATTACAATTTTTTGGGGTTGCGCTGGTACAAAACAGGGCTGGAAATTCCTATCGTTTTATGGCTTATACTTAACTTTATATCCACCCTGGTCAGTAGAAATATCTATGTATCCATTATAGGTGCTTATGATCGCTGGGAAGGCATAATGACAGTAATCAATTATGCGTTTCTGGTCCTGATTTTTGCCAAAATGGTAGATTCTATAAGATTATTTTACTGGATTTTTTTCTCTTTTATTATTTCAGCTTCCATGAGCGCCATATATGGTATTTTCCAAAGTGCCGGCATGGACTTCATGCAATGGTCCGCGGATGCCACAGCCAGAGCTTTCGGCAGCATAAATAATCCTGTACATTATGGGCCTTATATCGGCATGATGATCACCTTGGCTTTCGGTTATATGCTGCAAGTCAAACATTTCCAGGATAAAATGAAACCCATCCTTTATCATATTTTATATTATGTCTCATTTGTTCTGACCATTGTTATTTATTACGCTATGTTTTTATCCTGGGGCAGGGGAACATGGCTGGGTTTTCAGGGAGCACTAACATTCTTCCTGCTGTTTATTACCAAACTGTTTGATTCCAGCGATAAAAAAAGTTTTTTTATGGATTTTATTTTTACCATTCTGATAGTTGCCGTTACTTATGTGGTTGTTTTGTTCAAAGTTTATAAAGTAATGCCAATTATTATACTGCCAGCTGTCTTCGCAGTTTTTGCATTCTATTATTATTGGATAGTCAAAATCTGTAAGAAATCACCACTGAACTTTGTAGAACGTATAATAATCATCATTTTAGCTTATCAAATACAGCAAATATCCATAAGTTTTATATATTTTCTATATTATATGTTATGTTTGGCAATCCTCTTTTTTATTCATATCAAAGTCCACAAAAAAGAAAGCATTTTTTTACAGAACAGACTGGTTATGGTCGTATTATTCAGCTTTGGGTTCATTCTGATAGCGCCGACAGTAACGGATTTCCTTATTTATCTGTTTTTTCTCTGCTCAGGCTACATTTTGACCCTGTTTTATTCCTTGATAAAAGATAAATCGGCTGTAATTGTGGGTGGTGGAGTAATAATTATTATTTGTCTGATAATTCTTGTTCCCCAGCATTCTTTGTTTCAGAAAATTCTGGAAGCCAAAAAAGGTAATACCAGTCACGTTATAGATACTGCCACAAACAAAATCAATTCGTATAAAACAGAAGCCATCTCCGGCAAGTCAGCGCGTATGAGCATGTGGAAAAGCGGTATTGTCTGGGGTTTGAAGAATCCTCTATTCGGTACCGGCCCGGATACGGTTAAGGAAATGTATCCTTTTTATCGTAGGGTTGAATACGCCAGGCTGGAAGGAGGCCATAATCTTACTCCTGACCGTTTGCATAACGAATATGTCAATACTCTGGCCACCACAGGCGTAACGGGCTTAATTTTGCGTTACATAGTTTTTATAGGGGTTTATTTATTTTTGATTGTCAGTTATCTATATAAAAATTTGAAAAATCCCTCATATTATTTAATATTAAGCACATTGACCGGATTTATTTTTTATCAGGGCCAGGTGTTGTTTAATTTCGGAGTGGTTGCCACCGCTTCTTTAAATTACATGTTAATGGGCCTTGGACTGGCCATAGGTTATTATAATTTGGGTAATAAAAATGAATAACAAGGTTTTGGCTAAAGATACACGGTATATTATTTTAACCGTCCTTTTGTTTTTAGGTTGTGTGGGATTATGGCAGAGTCTTCTTCCCTGGCTTGCGGAATATAATTACCGTGCAGGCTTTGTCGCCAATACTTATAGAAAATTTCCGGAATCGATCGGATATTTGGATAAGGCCTTTAAATACGCACCCTGGGAAACTTATTATCTTATAACCCAGGTCAAGAATTACGAAGAAATGTCCAGGATTGTCGACCCTTTACCGGAAAAAGTAGCCTGGTTAAATAAGGCAAAAAGTATGTATAATTATATGCTCAGGATAAATCCGACGAATCCTTGGTACTACAACGGGTTAGCCTCTATTGATCTGGCTCTGTTCAATTTAAGCCAGACTGTTGAGGAAAGAAAAAAGTTTTTTGAAGAGGCTGGTGAAGCTTATAAAAAGGCTGCTAATATTGATACAAAGAACCCCTTGTTTCAAATGTCTCTGGCTTATTATTATCACCGTTCCGGTAAGATTGATGAGGCCTATAAACTTTATCAGAAATGTGTCAAGCTTGATGACTGGTTCGTTGAGGCTTATTACAATATGGCAGAAATAGATTTAATGCGCAACAATGTAGAAAGCGCCATTAGGAATTTTGAAGGCATGGCTGCTGCCGACAGAGCAAATTATGATGCCGAGAACAAACGGTACGGCGAATGGGTTAAAGGCGGAAATTTTAATAACTACCGGGCAAAATTGGCAGAAATTTATTTGAGCCAGAAAAATTTTCCCAAAGCCATTGAATTTTTTAAATGGGCCGCTGAAGCCAGACCTGACGATCCAAAAATCTGGAGAGGACTAGGTGTCTCATATCATCAGGCTGGTCAGCTGGAAATGGCTATTTACGCTTATAAACAGGCAATAACCTTTGACCCGGAACTGAACGATATTTATAAATATTTGGGTTACCTTTACTACAATGTGGGTCTTTTCAACAGCAGCATAGAGAATTTAAGAAAATATCTGAGCGTCAACCCAGGTGACGAAAAAGCCCGGATGGATTTAGGCAGGATTATAGCTGTTTCCAGCCGTTTCAAACCCAATTAACCGAGATGCTTAATATTTCTTTCGGAATAGTCATCGATCTGATCATTATCAATCTTTCCTACATAATTGCTTATATTATAAAATTTAAATTAAAATTTACCTCTTTTTTTATTATTCACTGGGGTAATTATTATCCTCATGCCCAGCTAGAACCTTATTTACAGTCTTTATATATTATCAGTATTATCTGGATAATCTCACTGGTATTTTTTAAAGTTTATGAAGAAAGAAGTGGCATTCTGGCCGGTATTGAAGAATTTTTAAAAATATCCAAAGCCGGTTTTATGGCAACATTTTTTGTTTTAGCCAGTATGGTCATTATCAGTTACTTCCCCAAGTCTCGTTTTGTTTTGTTCTACGCCTTGTTCATAAATATTGTTTTCATGACAGCCGCGCACAGTATCTTGTTTTATATGTTTCATCATGTCTTTATAAAAAAAGATACTTTAAAAAAAGTATTAATAATCGGAACTGATGAAACAGCTCAGTCATTATATGAAAGACTGGTTTTGGACAAAAAACATCATTATGAAGTTATAGGAGCAATCGGTGAGAAACCAAAAAAGCTTTTATACTCCGTAGAAAAAACCTTTGTTCATCAGGGTTCATATGAGCAACTCTGGGAAATTATTGAAAAACGGCAGATAAGTGATGTTTTTATTGCCAGCACAGGTTTGAGCCGCAAAGAAGTGTCGGATATAATTGATCCTCTCATCGATAAAGGTTTGAGTATCAGGATAATTCCTTCTTTTTATGATGTGGTATCCAATAAAATAGAAACAACCGATGATATCGGTATTCCGTTATTTTCTGTAAAGTCAAACGCCTTGAAACCGAGTCAATCTGTTGAAAAACGCATATTGGACGTTGTTTTGTCTGCACTTTTTTTGGTTATATCCAGTCCGCTTTTTCTGCTTATCAGCATCTTGTTGAAACTGGAAAACAAGGGTCGGGTTATTTATAAACAGGAAAGAGTCGGTAAAAATGATAAAATTTTTATTATGTACAAATTTCGTTCCATGCCCGAAGGAACTGAAAAAGAAACAGGGCCGATAATACAGACAACCGACCATATTGACCGCTCCACAAAGTTAGGGAAATTTATTCGCCGCACATCTCTGGATGAATTGCCGCAGTTCTGGAATATTTTAAAAGGTGAAATGAGTCTTGTTGGGCCCAGACCGGAAAGACCTTTCTTCGTTGACCAGTTCAAAAAGGAGATACCGGACTATGACAAACGCCATAAAGTACTGCCGGGACTGGCCGGCTGGGCTCAGGTAAACGGTAGGGCCGCGCTTTCCACCAGAACAGATGAGAAATTGATGTATGATTTGTATTACATCAATAACTGGTCTCTGAGCTTTGACATAAAAATTTTAATCAGGACTATGCTATATGTGATCACATGGCGCGGCGCATACTAATACTTTTACTTATCATTTCATTCTGTTTTGCCTTTGATTATGAAGTAATCAAGAACAGACAGAACCAGGATGACATCACTACAATTTATTTAAATAATAAAGAGGTTTTATCCCTGATGGGGGCTGATGTGGTATCTTTGAAGAAAGCTTATTCGTTTATAGCCAGGCTTATGCAGTTTGATCAGTTAAATTATGACGAAAAAGATATTACGGTAAGAAAAATCCAGGCAAATCAGTATATTATTCTCTGGAGTGATCAGAAACTTTTAAGCTTTAATGAACAGGACAAGCTTTTAAATGATGCCCGCGGAAATAGTCTGGATAAACTCCGGAAGTTTGTAGAATCAATTAAAACAAGCGACAGGCCGGCCCAAATAATATTACCGCAAAGGAGTTTTAATATCCGTCAGATAACTCAGATCAAAGAGATAAATATTAATATGCCCAAAGACAGCAAATTTTTTCCTGCTGTCCATCCCTCATTGCCTTTGGGCACAAAATTAAGGGTCTTGAATCCCTCCAAAGACTGGAGTATAGTGGTGCAAATTGTAAAAAATGATAATCTGGGTTTAGAAAACAGCCTGGGATTGAATGCCAGGGCAATAAGTGCTTTAGGATTTGATAATCAGGCTGTTCCGGTGATAAGGACACAACTTTTATGAATAAACAGGTTAGAGTCAGGTTTGCGCCAAGCCCCACGGGAAATCTGCATATCGGCAGCGCCCGTACAGCTCTTTTTAATTTTTTATTTGCCAAATATAAAAAAGGAAAGTTTATTCTGAGAATAGAAGACACAGACCTGCAAAGGTCAAAAAAGGAATATGAAGAAGATATTTTGGCCGGGCTTAAATGGCTGGGTATAGAGTGGGATGAAGGCCCGTTAGTGGGCGGAGATTATGGCCCTTATTATCAAAAAGAACGTTGGCAGCAAGGTATATACAAAAAGTATGCGGACGAACTGGTAAGGGAGGGGAAGGCTTACTATTGTTTCTGTGAACAGCAGAAGGAACAGGATAAAGATGATAACGAAGAACAGCACCAGGTTATGAAATACAGCGGTCATTGCCGAAATTTGTCTGAGCAGGAGGTAATAACCAAACTGGCGCAACACAAGCCCTATGTAGTTCGTTTTAAAGTTCCGGAAGAAGTTCTTACCTTTCATGATCTGGTTAGAGGCGATATCAGTTTTGATATGGCTTTACAGGGAGACATGGTCATACTGAGGTCCGGAGGCATGCCTACATATAATTTCGCTGTGGTTATCGATGATCTGGAAATGCAGATTACACATATTGTCAGGGGAGAAGACCATATCAGCAATACTCCTAAACAAATTCAGCTCTATCAGGCGTTAGGTCATAAGGAACCTGAGTATGCTCATTTATCAATAATCCTTGGGCCGGACAGGGCCAAGCTCAGCAAACGTCATGGCGCTAAATCTGTAAGTGAATTTAAAAATGAAGGGTTTTTAGCTGAAGCTGTGTTCAATTTTTTGTCCGTATTGGGGTGGTCGCATCCTTCGGATAAGGAAATTCTTTCCAGAGAAGAATTATATTCCGGTTACACCCTGGAAAGGGTGAGTAAGAGTAATTCCATTTTTAATCTGGAAAAGTTAATTTGGATGAACGGACAGTATATCCGGGCTTTGGCAAATGACCGGTTGTTTGCGGAGCTTAAACCTTTTATAAAATATAAAATAGATAAATATAATAATGAGCAGTGGTTATCTATCGTCGATTCTGTGAAGGAAAAACTGAGTCTGCTGACTGACATTAACGAACAGATAGCTGTTTATTTTGAAGAAAACATCAGTTATCAGAATGAACAGCATGATGTGGGTGTCCTGGAAATACTCAGTGACTATATGGACCTGCTGGCAAAAAGTTCTTTCACTATCGAAGAGTTAACTCAAATAACCAATGATTTTGTAAAGGAGCGAAAAATCAGTAAAGGCCAGCTTTTTCATGGGTTACGCTATGCTGTTACCGCGCAACCTAAAGGCCCGGCCCTTTTCAAGCTTCTACATGTTCTCGGTAAGGATATTACCTGCAAAAGAATTAAGGAATTTTTGAGCTATGCCCAAAGTAATTCTCGGACTTAATATAGATCATGTTGCTACTCTGAGACAGGCCAGAAAAGGCTTTGAGCCTGATCCGCTGGAAGCTGCGCTTATCGCGCAAAAAGCGGGCGCTGATCTGATAACAATTCATTTAAGAGAAGACCGTCGGCACATTCAGGATAATGATGTCCTGAGGATTAAGCAAGCTATATCCGTTCCCCTGAATCTGGAAATGGCCCCTGTACCCGAAATTGTGGACATTGCTTTAAAAGTTAAACCCCATAAAGTGACGTTAGTGCCGGAGAAAAGGCAGGAGCTGACTACCGAAGGTGGCTTGGATGTGGTAAAAAATTTTGAGAAAATAAAAAAAATTAACAGCAGGTTCCAGAAGGCCGGGATAATCGTGAGCCTGTTTATTGAGGCGCAGAAAAAGCAGATAAAGGCTTCCAAAGATAGCGGCGCTCCCTCAATTGAATTGCACACAGGCCGATATGCGGAAAGTTCCGGGCTGAAACAGCAAAAGGAACTGGAAAAATTACAAGAAGCTGTAGCTTATGCTCAAAGTATAGGTCTGGCAGTGCATGCAGGCCATGGACTGAATTATGAAAATACAGCCGCGGTTGCCGCGATTAAAGGGATTGAAGAACTTAATATAGGTCATAGTATTATTTCCAGCGCGGTTCTGCTAGGCTTGCCTCAGGCCATAAAAAATATGAAACAAAATATGCTATAATTAGATCCATGATTTGCCAAATTTGTAATAAACGTCCTGCCACAATAAATATTTCCACTTCGGTGAATAATGTCAACAAGTCCATGTTTGTCTGCGAGCAATGTGCCAGAGAAAAGAACCTGGTTTTTTTTCCCCCGCAAATGCTGGATTCTTTTGCCAAACAGAACCTGCCACCTATTATTGATTCTCTGCTCAAGCAATTTAGTCAGCCATCATTTGACAGAATATATGAAATGTTTAGCGAACACGCTAAAAAGGTTATGTATCTTGCGCAGGAGGAATGTAGAAGACTGGGCCATCCTCTGATTGATACAGGGCATTTGCTGCTTGGCCTTATCAAGGAAGAGGGTGTGGTGTACAAGATGTTGCAGGACCAGGGCCTGAACATAGTTGAGTTTTTTTCCGAGTTGGAAAATTCTATAGGCAGGGGAGACGCGGTAGGTGATTTGAACAAGGAAATAAACCTGAGCCCGCGAGCTAAAAAGGTCCTGGAATTGGCACATTCCGGCGCCAAGGAATTTAAAAGCAAATATGTAGGTCCTGAGCATATTCTAATCGGGCTGCTCAGGGAATCCGAAGGCATAGCCAGCATCTTTCTTAATAAAAAAGGCATCCATCTGGAGCAGGTGCTGAATATTTTTTCCAGCACCACAAAAAAAGAAGAAAAAGAAGATGATGTTTATCAGATGTTCGGTGATTTGCTTTTTGACTCCCAGGAAAAAACTGCGGAAATGAAAGATATTTTCGCCCAGTTCGGACGCGATTTGTCCAGATTGGCCGCAGAAAATAAACTGGACCCGGTTATCGGACGCGAAGCAGAGATTAAAAGAATTATTCGTATCCTGTCGCGTCGTACCAAGAATAACCCTGTTCTTATCGGCGATCCGGGGGTTGGGAAAACAGCCGTGGTGGAAGGTCTTGCGCAAGCCATAGTGAATGGCGAAGTGCCGGAAAATCTCAAAAATAAACGGGTTATTGATTTACAACTGTCATCTATTATAGCCGGGACACGTTTTCGTGGCGATTTTGAGGACCGTCTGAAGAAGCTCATCGATGAAGCCAGTAATAAAAAAAGTAATATAGTATTATTTATCGATGAACTGCATACTATTATCGGCGCCGGTTCTGTAGGAGATAACGCTATGGACGCGGCCAACATTCTCAAGCCTGCGCTGGCTCGTGGCGAGTTGCAGTGTATAGGCGCCACAACCATTGATGAATACCGCAAGCATATAGAAAAAGACGCTGCCCTGGAAAGACGTTTCCAGAAGGTAGACGTGGCCGAGCCCGGTAAAGATGAGACAATTCGTATTCTTCAGGGGCTCAGAGACAAATATGAGGCTTACCATTGTGTAAATATAGATGATGATGTGATTAATTATTCTGTAGAGCTTTCATCCCGATATATTACTGACCGTTTTTTGCCCGACAAAGCTATTGACCTCATTGATGAGGCGGCGGCAATGGTGCGTCTGGAGTCCATTTCGCTTCCGGATGAAATAAAGCATGCTCAAAAAGAATTGTTATCTGTTAAAAAAGAAGAAGTAGCTGCTGTAAAAAATCAGGAATATGTTAAGGCCGCAGCCTATCGGGAACAGATTGAATGGCTGGATAAACATATTCTGGAAGAAAAGGAAAAATGGACAGCCAGCAGGGGGACAAATATTATAAAGGTCACCAGAAACGATATCGCCAGCGTAGTATCGGACTGGACCAAAATTCCTATAACTTCTCTGACCGAAAACGAATTAGCCAGGTTTGTGAACATGGAAGACCACCTCAAAGCCCGTATTGTCGGACAGGAAGAAGTTATCCATGAAATTTCTCGCGTTCTGAAAAGGGCCAGGTCCGGGCTCAAGGACCCTGAAAAACCTATCGGCGCCTTTATTTTCGCCGGTCCCACAGGTGTAGGTAAAACTGAAACAGCTAAAGTGCTTACCGAGTACCTGATGGGAGATAAAAATAAACTAATCCGCTTTGATATGAGCGAATATATGGAAAAGTTCAATGTTTCCAAACTGATCGGTGCGCCCCCCGGTTATGTAGGTTATGACGAGGCCGGTCAGCTCACCGAAAGAGTACGTAGAAACCCTTACTCGGTTATTCTGTTTGATGAAATAGAAAAAGCCCATCCGGAAATATTTAATATATTGTTGCAGATTTTAGACAGCGGAATTCTAACCGATAGTCAGGGCCGTAAAGTTGATTTTCGCAATACAACGATAATAATGACCACCAATATTGGGTCATCAGAGAGCAAAGGTATAGGTTTTTCCCCGAACGATGAAAAATTGAATTATGAGTCTTTTAAACAAAACGTACAGGCAGAAATCAAGAAAAATTTCAGGATTGAATTTCTTAACAGACTGAGCGGCGTTATTGTGTTTAAGCCGCTTACCAAGGAAAGTATGAGCCGGATTTTTTCGCTTCTGCTACAGAATATCAAAGACCGGCTGAAAGAAAAGAATTATGAGATTAAAATTTCCAAAAAAGTGGAAGATTATCTGATTGAACAAAGTAATTACAAGGAATACGGAGCACGCTCTCTATCCCGTATAATTGAAAAAGAGATTGAGGATTTTATTGCCAACAAGCTTCTGGCCGGAGATATAGCAAAAAATACAGAGTTTTCTTTGCAGCTGACCAAAAATAACCTTATCACCGTGGGAGTCAAAAAAAATTAATGTATGAGGATGTGCTGAACTCTTTTTGCAGGTATTTAATTATTGAAAAAGGTTATTCAACCAATACCTCAAACAGTTACCGTTCAGACCTGGAACAATTTTTTAAGTACACCAAAACAACATCATTGAAAGAGCTTGGTATCAGCAGTATAAATCAGTATTTATTAACACTCAAAAAACGGGAATTTCAGAAGTCTTCAATGAATAGAAAGCTGGCTGCGCTGAGTTCATTTATAAAATATCTGTTAAGAGAAAAATTGATAACCGAGAATATTGCTGTGCATATTGAATTTCCCAAGTTCAGGAAAAGATTGCCCAAGACCCTCAGTAAACAAAGTATCACCTCTTTGTTAAAAGAAAAAGAAGCTCTGGAAACAGAAGCTGACACTTTGCACGTCAGGGACAAGGCAATGCTCGGCCTTTTATATTTTTGCGGTTTGCGGGTATCGGAAGTCATAGAACTGGATATTCGAGCTGTAAATTTGCCTGAAGGTTATATCCGGGTAAGAGGTAAAGGCAACAAAGAACGTATGGTACCCTTGAACCAGGAGATTATCGGGCTTTTGGAAAATTATCAGAAACTGTGGCCGGATCTGGACAAAAAATATTATTTCAGTAAAAAGAATGGCAAACCTCTTACTCGTCAGCGAGTCTGGGAAATACTTAAAAAATGGGGAGTTCAGCATGCCGTCAAAGAGAAATTAAGCCCGCACAGGTTGCGGCACACCTTTGCCACCAACCTTCTGGAAAATAATGTAGATTTAAGGTATATACAGGAAATGCTCGGTCATAGTAATATATCAACGACAGAAATTTATACCGCGGTGAGCACCAAACGTTTGCACGAAATTTATGACAAAGCTCACCCCAGGGCCTGAAATCTATGATCTTATTGTATTATTCAATAAACGTGGTTGCTTTGATTGTGTCGGTTATTTTTCATGAACTGGCACATGGTTACGCGGCTTTATATTTTGGTGACGATACTGCCAAAAATGCCAAAAGGCTCAGCCTCAATCCGGTTAAACATCTGGACCCCATCGGTTCTGTTCTGCTACCGCTAATCCTGTTGGCTATCCGTTCACCTTTTTTGTTTGGCTGGGCCAAACCTGTTCCCATTAATTACAGCAAAATGAGAAATCCCAAAGTCAATATAGTTTTTGTGTCGCTTGTAGGCCCTCTGGTCAATATCCTGTTTATTATTCTGGGGTTTGTTTGCCTGAAAACAGTCAGCAATTATATAACTCATTTTTATTCTCATGATATTTTCCAGTATTACTTGACGCTTACACCGGACCTGAAAATGAACGTTTTAAAAAGTGAACACTTGAAATATTATTTTCTGGCTGCCGAATTTTTTATCCAGTTAATACTTATCAACTCCATACTGGCTTTTTTTAATTTAATACCCATACCGCCATTAGACGGCTCCAGATTACTAATACCTTTCCTTTCTCCCAAGATGGAAGCAGTCTATTATTCGCTGGAAAGATACGGCGTAGTACTGATTTTCGTTTTGTTATATTTCAACGTTTTTGATAGTATCTTCGGTTTTATCCTTAATTTTTTTGTAAGGCTTATTTTTAGTTTGTAACAAGTACAGTTCTGTCATTTCACGGCCTGTGTTATAATTACTTCTAGCTATGCAAACAGATATTTTAGTCATTGGCGGAGGCCCCGCAGGCCTTACAGCCGGGATTTACGCGGGAAGAGCCAAACGCTCGGTTCTCATTCTGGAACGGGCTATTGTCGGAGGTCAGCAAGGGCTCACAGAAAAGATTGAAAATTATCCGGGCACAGGTAAAGAAGGCAAAAGCGGATATGAACTTAGCCGTTTAATGGAAGAACAGGCCACAACTTTTGGGGCAAAAGTTTTGAATGACGGAGTAAAAACCGCGGATTTGGCCGGAAACCTGAAAAAAATTCAAACTAATTTTAATGGGCAGATAGAAGCGAAAGCTGTCATTATTGCTACCGGACGCGACCCCAAACATATAGGTATTCCCGGTGAAGAAGAATTCCGGGGCAAAGGCGTTTCTTATTGTGCGGTTTGTGACGGTGCTTTTTTCCGGGAAAAAAAAGTAGCGGTTATCGGTGGTGGCAATAGTGCGCTGGAAGAAGCTTTGTACCTTACCAAATTTGCTTCTAAAGTGATTATCATTCATCGGCGCAAGGAATTCAGGGCGGATAAAATTGTGCAGGACAAGGTCAGGCAGCATCCCAAGATTGAGCTGCTCCTGGAATATGTTCCGGAAAAAATTCAGGGCAAAACCGTGGTTGAGTCTCTGGTCCTGAAAGACGTGAATTCAGGAAGTTCTAAAGAAATCAATGTTCAGGGAGTCTTTATTTATGTAGGTAACATTCCCAATACGGATATGTTCAAGCCCGATCTGGCCCTGGATAATAACGGCTATATTGTTACTGATGAAGACATGCATACTAACCTGGAAGGTGTTTTCGCGGCCGGAGATGTGCGGCAGAAATCATTACGGCAGGTAGTAACTGCAGTTGCGGATGGGGCAATCGCCGCTATTGAAGCGGATAAATATCTGGAAAAGGAAGGGTAAAATGAAAATAATCATCGGCGGAGATCATTCATCTGTTGCTCTGAAAGAAGCTATTGGCGATTACATCAAGAAAAATTATAAATTTAAGGTTAAAGATATCGGCACGCATAAAAATGATTCTGTGGATTATCCTGATTATGGCTACAAAATAGCTCAGGAAGTAGCCAAAGGAAGTGCGGATAGAGGAATAGTCATCTGCGGTACGGGAATAGGCATTTCCATTGCCGCCAATAAAGTAAAAGGAATACGAGCTGCCATGTGCTATGACGCTTATACCGCGATTATGTCCAGAAAACATAACGATGCCAATGTTTTGGCCATAGGGGCCAGAACTACGCTTTTGGAAAACGCTTTGATAATAGTGGATTTATGGTTAAAAACCGAGTTTGAAGGCGGCAGACACCAGAAAAGGGTAGAACTTTTAAATTCTTACCCTTCGCGATGAGCTTTCATATCCATTAATTCGCTGATCACGTCATCTGTAGCGCCCAGGAGTTTCATCAATTTAATTTCCGCGTCAAAACTGAGTGTGTTACTTTCGAAGATTTCATTAGCCATAAATGCCTCCTTTTGAATTTGTTTTATAATAAGTATTCCCTGAAACCGGGATTTGAAACATATATCAGAGAAAAAGAATATATGCCGCCTCACCCCCTAACCCCTCTCCACGAGTGGAGAGGGGGAAAACGTAACTGCTACAGCAATGGCACCGAGAAATGCGGAGATACAAAAAAGAGCATGTCATACTGAGCCTGTCGAAGTATAGACATGCGGTTGCCAATAGTTCTACGACGCTCCGGCAAT